>NZ_VCHT01000029.1:0-37321 GCF_005862215.1 Rhizobium sp. MHM7A | reverse complement strand
ATCGCCGCATCACCGCCGCCGCCGGCAACCGGAACGTCCTTCCAGGCAAACCCTTCCTTCGAAAGATCCTCCTTCAACACGTTCAAGGCAGCCGCCTCGCCGCCAGACGTCCACCAGTGCAGCATCTGCACTTCCTTAACGTCGGCAGCGCGTGCGGACACGCCGGCGCCGGCCAGAGCCAATGCGATCGCGGCAGTCGTTGTCAGAAACCTACCCATTACAGAACCTCCCAGTTCAATTTTGGACGATGCGGAACCCATTCCCGCATCAATCACCCGCCCTCCTCGGGCGCAGTTTCGCTGCCGGTTGGACCGGCTTTACGTCTGCGGCATCCACCAGTTGGTACGTTTGCCGATATGCATGTTCAGCGTCTTGGTCTCGGTGTAATCTTCGACCGCGTGGCGGCCGAGCTCGCGGCCGAGGCCGCTCTGCTTGTAACCGCCGAAGGGCAGCTCAGGGGCGCCGTCCATGAAGGTGTTCATCCAGACCGTTCCCGCCCGCACCGCCCGGCCGACCGACAGGCAAGTATCGAAATCACGGCTCCAGACACCGGCCGAGAGGCCGTAGTCGATGGAATTGGCGATCCCGATGGCTTCAGCAGTCGTTTCGAACGTCAGGACCGACAGTACAGGACCAAAGACCTCCTCGCGTGCCACCGCCATATCAGGCGTGACCGCTTCGAGGATGGTCGGCGACATGAACTGCCCCATGCCGAGGTCGAGCGCCTCGCCGCCATGCGCGATCCGGGCGCCGCTGCTCCTGGCGCCGGCGACATATCCCGATATCTTCTCCAGATGCTGCGGCGTGATGATCGCGCCGACCTGCGTCTGAGGATCGAGGGGATCACCGACCTTCACACTCTTAGACAATTCGGCGATGCGTGCGACGACATCGGCGGCGATAGATTTGTGAAGGATCAGCCGCGAGCCGGCATTGCAGCACTCGCCGGCATTGAAATATGCGCCGAAGACTGCGGCATCGATGAAGGCGTCGAGATCGGCATCCGGGAATACGATCTGCGGGTTCTTGCCGCCCAGTTCGAGAGAGACCTTCTTCAGCGTTTGCGCAGCATTCGACATCGTCAATTTGCCGACGCCGGTCGAGCCGGTGAAGGAGACCATGTCGACGTCGGGATGAGACGTCATGACCGCTCCGACTTCAGGTCCCGTGCCGGTGACAATGTTGACGACGCCATCCGGAATGCCTGCTTCCTGCAGGATTTCACCGAGCACGAGCGTCGATCCCGATGTCAGCTCCGAGGGCTTGACTATGGTAGTGCAGCCTGCGGCCAGGGCGAACGGCAGCTTCTGGCCGACGATCAGGAACGGAAAATTCCAAGGCGTGATGATCGACACCACGCCGATCGCCTCGCGCAGGACGACGCCGAGCGTGCCGTCGCCAAGCGTGTTGTAGCTTTCGCCGTGGAGGTCGCGAGCAAGAGCCGCCGCATAACGCCATATGTCGACGGAACCTGCGATTTCTCCGCGTACCTGGGTGATCGGCTTTCCTGCCTCAATGGCGTCAAGAAATGCGAGTTCTTCCGTACGCGCCGCAATCAGATCCGCCGCCTTCAGAAGGATGGAGGAACGTTCGGAAGCGGTCATTTGGGGCCATGGCCCGAGATCAAAGGCCTTGCGTGCGGCGGCGATGGCGCGCTCGGCGTCCTTTCTGCTGCCGGTTGGGAAACGGCTGACTACGACCCCGTGGCTCGGCGCGACACGTTCGATCGGATCGGAGGCACCGACCTCCCATCTGCCATCGATAAACATGCTGAAATCACGCGCTCTATGGTCACTCAGCGCCGTGGGGTTGACGAGGACCGTCATTACCATTCTCCCTTGAACGTTGCCGGGCGCTTCTCGCTGAACGACGCGACGCCCTCCTTCAGATCACCGGTCTTGGCGGCGAGGATCGAGCCCAAGGCTTCGACCGCGGTTCCATTGTCCTCACCGTTCGCCGACGCGATCATCAATTTGACGATCTCGATGGCAGCCGGTCCCCTCGCAGCAATCCCTGCGGCATATTCCCTGGCGGCAGCGAGCGAATTTCCTGTCGGAACGACCGCGTCGACGATGCCGAGCAGATGGGCCTCTTCGGCGGTGAATATCTCGCCGCCGAGCGCCATGCGCCGGACGACCTGCGCGCCGAACCGGCGCACAAGACGTTGGGTGCCGGACCAGCCCGGCACCATTCCAAGGCCGGTCTCCGGCAGGCCGATCTTAATGTGTTCTTCGGCGAAACGAATGTCGGCAACGCCCGCCAATTCGAGCCCGCCTCCGAGGGCGTGGCCATTCAGGGCCGCGACCAGTGGCACCCTGAGCGTCGCCAGTCTTTCGAAGATACGATGGCCGTGGCGAACCCAGGCGTGACCGAATTCCTGCGGCTGCATTCCGCCCCAGGCCCTGATATCGCCTCCGGCGGAAAAGCCCTTTCCTTCGCCGGTGAGAACGGCAGCGCGCACATTCGGGTTCGCCTCCACCGCGTCGGCCGCCTCCATCAAAGCTTTCAGCATGTCGAGATCGAGCGCGTTCAGCTTCTCCGGCCGAGAGATCGTCAGCGTTGCCACGTGGCCTTCAATGTCGACCCTGACTGTGCCGCTAGCCATGGAAAATGCCCTCCAGCGCCCGTGCCCTCTTTGCCGGAAGCGACAGGCCAATGCTTGGCTCCCGGAAGAGTGCCGCGTCCATCACCTTCAGATCGGGCGCGACGATCAGCCGGAAGTCGGACTGGTCGAGGATCTGGGCCTGAAGATCGACGCCGGGCGCGATCTCGGTCAGCACGATGCCGTCGCGCGTCAGCTTCATCACGCACCGCTCGGTGACATAGGTGATGTCCTGTCCCTGCTCGATCGCCCGCCTGCCGCTGAAGGTGACGTGTTCGACCTCGTTCACCAACTTCTTCAGCTTGCCTTCTTTTTCAATGACGAGAGCCCCATCGGCGATCGAAAGCTTCGCGCCGGCGTTGAACATGCCGGAAAAGACGATCTTCTTTGCCCGCGCCGTGATGTCGACGAAGCCTCCGGCGCCGGCCGTGACATGCGGCCGGAACGACAGCTTCGAGACGTTGACCGAGCCGTCCTTTCCGATTTCAAGGAAGGACAGGAGCGAGGCATCGAAACCAGCGCCCTGGAAATAGGTAAACTGGTAAGGCGACGGCATGTAGGCGTCGGCGTTGGAGGCGCAACCGAAGGCGAAGTCGAGCAGCGGCACGCCGCCGACCGCACCCTGCTCGATGACCCAGGTGACGGCGCCGTGAAGCCCCTCCTCCAGCAGAATCCGCGGCACATTGGCCGATATTCCGAAGCCCAGATTGACGCAGCTCCCAGCTTCCAATTCCTGCGCGACGCGGCGCGCTATGACCTTCTGGACATTGAATTCCGGAACGCTGAAGCTATCGAGCGGCCGGAAGATCTCGCCCGATATTGCCGGGTCGTACCCAGTCTGCGTCGTCTGCTTCTGATCGGGATCAACGATCACATAGTCGACCAGCATTCCCGGCACGCGGACGTCATGCGGTTTCAGCGAGTCCTCCTTGGTGATCCGCTTGACCTGCGCGATGACGATGCCGCCATTATTGCGGGCGGCAAGCGCCTGGTCGAGACCGCCGAGATAGGCGCCTTCATGTTCATATGTGAGATTGCCGCGCTCGTCGGCTGTCGTGGCGCGGATGATGGCGACCTGCGGCACGATCGAGGGGAAGAACAGCCAGTCCTCGCCCTCGAAGCTGACGCGTCTGACCACCGGATCGTCCGAAGCCAGAGCATTCATCGCGCAGCCCTGCCGCTCGGGATCGACGAAGGTGTCGATACCGACCTTGGTCAACACACCCGGCCGCTTGGCGGCGGCCTCGCGATGGATGTCGAACAAGATGCCGGAAGGAATATTATAGGCCGGAATCTCGTTGTTGGTGATCATCTGCCAGATCAACGGCGGCTCGGCCGAGGACGGTCCCGAGGGATAGGAACCGCCGATGATGCGCTTGAGCAAACCTTTCCTGGCGATATGGTCGACGCCCTTGATGCCGCTCATATCGCCGGCGGCAATCGGGTGAAGGGTGGTAATGTGACGGGGATGGCCGGTCGCATCGAAACGCTCGCCGATCGCCTTCAGCATCAGGTCAGGGCAGCCTAGCCCGCTTGACGACGACACCGTGACAACGGCACCGTCCGGGATCAGTGCCGCCGCTTCGGCTGGTGAGAGATGCTTCTTCATGTGCGTCACTTCGAATCCCGTTTCAATTTCCGGCTCTGCCGGCCCTCGCCGGCGCGGCTGTGCCGGCTCCGCAGCTTTCGCGGACGACCAGCCGAACGGCTGTCGTCACCGTCTCTGCTTCGGCCTTGCCGGCATTGATCTGCTTGAGGAGCATCTGTGCGCCGCGGCGCCCGATGCCCTGCGGGTCGACCGAGACCGTCGTCAGCGCGGGAACCGCCGCCTGAGCCTCGATGACATCGTCGAAACCGACGACGGCAAAGTCGGCGCCCGGCTCCAGACGGCGAGCACGCAATCCATCGCAAACACCGAAGGCGACGGCATCGTTGAAGCAGACGGCTGCGGTGGGCCGATCGACAAGAGCGATCGCTCTTCCGATCGCGTCTACGCCGCCCGCTCGCGACGGGGCGGACGAGATCACCAGTGCCTCGTCGTAGCTGAGCCCGGCCGCCTCTATTCCGCTGCGGTAACCGGCAAGGCGATCATCGAAGACAGCGGTATCGGGAAAGCCGCCGAGAAATGCGATGCGCTTATGACCGAGACCCATCAAATGCTGAACGGCTGACATCATGCCGGCCCGGTTGTCGGAGACTATGGATGAGACCTTGGCGCCAGGCAGATTTCGCACGACCACCACGACAGGAATCCCTGCTGCGACCAGCGGCTTGAAGTCGGCGGCATCGGTGGCGCGCGCTGGCGAGACGATCAGGCCCGAAATGCCATGTTCGCGCATCGATGCGACAACCTCGCGCTGCCTGTCGATGCTCTCTCCGGTATTCGACAGGAACTGCACGAAACCGGCCGACTGAACGACCATATCGACCCCGACCGCCAGCTCCGCAAAGAAGCTGTTCGTCAGATCGTTCACGACGACACCGATGATCCTCGATTTTCCACTCGCCTGCCGGAGATTGGCTGCGCCGCGGTTGTAGACGTAGCCGAGCTCCCGCATCACGGCATTGACCTTTGCGCGCGTTCCCTCGTTGACGAGAGAGGAACCCTGCAGCACCAGCGACACCGTCGACTTGGAAACGCCAGCGGCCTTCGCAATGTCGATGACGGTCACCCGGTTCTTTGTCACTTCGCCCTCCCGACGTCATCGTCGACTGACGCCTATTTATTTGGAACGTTCCAAATATGTCAAGGGCCAGTTTCAGTTAAAGCCGCCTTTTATTGAGCTTTCCCTCTCATCATGACGTCGTGAGCGCGCGCTCTATCTTTTGGAACGATTTAAACGATGGCGTCGTCCCG
The DNA here is from genome assembly GCF_005862215.1 of Rhizobium sp. MHM7A. Classification (NCBI taxonomy): domain Bacteria; kingdom Pseudomonadati; phylum Pseudomonadota; class Alphaproteobacteria; order Hyphomicrobiales; family Rhizobiaceae; genus Rhizobium; species Rhizobium sp. MHM7A. The sequence continues at coordinate 31,862 of NZ_VCHT01000029.1, read as the reverse complement.
ACAAATTTTCCCAACGTTGCGGCTCGGACTAGCCTGCGAAATCTCCGACTCTCAAAGTCCGAGATCAATCGCGGCACCTGTCGTGAATCCAATAGTCTGACGCAGAATCGCGACCGAGTTTTGCTAGAATTGCTCTCAAGGAACTCGCGACTGGGGTCATTAGCGAAACTTTATCGTTTGTGGCCAATGCTAGGGATAGGGGAAGTGCCAGATCCAAAGCGGGGCCGGAAATGCCGCATTCGTTTGAAGCCATTCTGGAGAACCTGCCGCAGGGCATTGTTCTCCTTGATTCTGCCAATACGGTAACGGCTTTCAATTCCCGCACGCTTGATATTCTCGGCCTCCCCGATGGCGCTCTGCGCAGAGGAATGAATATCGACGGCTTGCCCGGCAGCGCCGACTGCCGTGCAGCCGCTTGTTCACGGCTGACGATCGGCAGGCAGAACACCTCGCAATTTGCGCTGCCTGATGGACGGATGATTTCACTGACCTGCGCTCCCTCGAGAAAGGGAAGCTGGATCCTAAGCTATGAAGACATCTCGACCCATATCCGCGCGGAACATAATCTGACCGAACAGCATCGTCGGTTCGACGCAGCCCTCAGCAATATGCCGCATGGGTTGTGCATGTTCGACTCCGAGAAGAAGCTGATATTGTGCAACGCATCCTATGCAAGGATGTACGATCTGCCGGATTTTCTGACGCAGCCTGGAACGCCGCTGGTGGACATCCTGGCCTATCGGAGCCGGCAGGGAAATGGTCCGGCCGACACTGCCACCTATTTTGACGTCGTCTTCGAAGCGACGGCACGCGGCGCCCCGGCGAGCCAGAACATCGCGCTCAGCGATGGGCGCATCATCAAAATCACCCACAATCCGATGCAGAACGGCGGATATGTGGCGACCCACGAGGACGTCACCAGGACGGTGCGGCTCGCAGAAGAGCTGCGTCACCATCATGATCAGCTCGAAATCACGGTGCAAAGCCGTACGGCGGAGGTCGAGCGGCAGGCGCGCGAGCTTGAGCGAATGCTCTCGCAGGAGCGAAACATCAACCAATTGCAGCGGCAGTTCGTGGCAATGGCATCACATGAATTCCGCACTCCACTCGCGATCATCGATGCTGCCGCTCAGCGGCTGCTGCGGAAGGGAGGCGCGGTCGAGCCCGAATTTCTCAACGACAAGGTCGAACAGATCCGTGCATCGGTAAGCCGGATCGTCGATCTCATGGAGAGCGTCCTGTCAGACGGACGCCTCGATACCGGAAAGATCGATATCAGTTACGACGAGTGCGCCCTGGGAGCGTTGATCAGAACCTGCTGCGAGCGGCAATCGGCAATCTCGAAGACGCATGGCTTCGTTCTTGACATAGACGGGCTGCCGGAATTCATCGATGCCGATCCCCGCAGCTTAGGCCAGGTCTTTACCAACCTGCTCTCGAATGCGGTGAAATATGCGCCGGGAAGATCGGAAATTCGTGTTGCGGCATGGGAGGATACGGGCAACGTCAAGGTTGCGATCAGCGACGACGGCGTGGGGATCGACGCTGAAGACCTGCCCCGGTTGTTTCAGCGTTATTTCCGCGCGCGGACCTCGACCGGGATTGCAGGAACCGGTATCGGCCTCAATCTTGTGAAGCAGATCGTCGAGCTGCACCAGGGCTCGATAGAGGTGCGAAGTGCAAGAGGGTGTGGATCCACGTTCACCGTGACTCTCCCCATCAAGAGAGCACCTGGCGTTTCTGTCCGCAAAGACGTTGCCTAATCGTTCGGACGTTTGAACAGCGTCCTGCACGGCCATCGCTCGTTCTCGAACTGATCGGCCAGGATTGCTGTCCGGCATATCTACCCTATCCTTCTCGCAATAGAGGAGGACCATGCCATGGCTTTCATTCACACCCCCGACGCATCCGCCAGCGAGAAGACGTCGTCGATGTACGCGTCGGCCGAGGCGAATTATGGTTATCTGCCGAACATGTACCGTGCCTTCGGCCACCGGCCGGAGGTGATGGAGAGCTGGGTAGGGCTGCTTTCGAGCATTCGCAATCACATGAGCCTCAGGCGCTACGAATTGGTGACGCTGGCGGCGGCCAAGGAGCTCAAATCCTCCTATTGCATGCTAGCGCACGGTTCCGTGCTGCTGCGGGAGGGTTTTACCAACGACGGGCTGACGGCCGTTGTCAACGAGACGCAAAGGGCGCCGATCGATGCCTGCGAGCGCGCGATCATGGCCTTTGCGGCGAAGGTGGCGCGCGATGCGACATCGATCACGCAGCAGGATATAGACGGGTTGAAGAAACACGGGCTGAGCGACGCCGAAATTTTCGATGTCACGGCCGCCACAGCGGCCCGGTGTTTCTTCTCGAAAATGCTGGATGCGCTCGGCGCTGCTCCCGACCACGCCTATATCGAACGGCTGGAGCCAAATGTGCGAAGGGCGCTTAGTGTCGGCCGGGAGGTCGAGCGGCCTCTAGTGCCTTCACCAGCGAGCGGCGCATCCCAATAATCGTGACGGGGTGAAGCCGGCGGCTGTGCCCCTACTCTTCCGGCTTATCGGCAAAGTGCCGGGCCGCAAATTCAGCAATATTCTGACTGGAGCGATCAGCATCGTCGAGCAGCGCGGGGAACAGCTGCCACTGATGCGGCATGCCCGGCCAGACCTCGGTGGTGACATCCACGCCCTCGCGGCGCGCTTTGTCGGCAAGGCGTAGCGTATCGTCAAGCAGGGCTTCGCCGGAGCCGACCTGCAGCAATAGCGGCGGAAAGCCGCTCATGTCGGCATAAAGCGGTGAAGCCTGAGGATCAGTCGCAGGCCGGCTGCCGAGATAGGTCTTGCGCAAAGTCTCGATCCACGCCTTATCGACCAGCGGATCGCTGCCGGCATTGGCCGTCATCGATCCGCCCGTCGCGGCAAGGTCGGTGATTGGGCTCAGCGCAATAACGGCCGCTGGCAGCGGTTTCGTTGCCTGCCTCTGCCGCAGCACCGTCTCGAGCGCGATATTGCCACCGGCGCCGTCGCCTGCCACGATGACATTCTCATTGCGGTAGCCGTTGTCGAGAAGCCAGCGATAGGCGGTCAGCGCGTCGTTGATCTGGGCGGGATAGGTATATTCCGGCATCAGCCGATAATTGATCAGAAGCACGTCGCTGGATGCGGCCTTGGCGAGCGAACCGGCGAACAAGCCGTGCGTGCGGACGGAACCGCCGGAAAAGCCGCCGCCATGAATGTAGAGAATCACCCTTTTACCGATCGGGTGGTGAAGCCGGGCGGGCCACATCAGTTCGCCATCCACGCCGTCGGCATCGACCTGCCGGACCTGGATGCGCGTCGGCCCCGGCATTGTTTCCATCAGCCGGGCGAAAGCCGCCCTGCGCTCTTGCAGGCTGTCGGCGCCGGCAAAGTGCTCCTTCCAGAGGCCGACCAGTTTTTCGACCTGCGCACGCGAGGACTGACTCTGCGGTCCGATATCCTGTCCCAGCGCCACCGGTGCCGATAGGATCAACGCGGCCAAGGCGGGAAACAGATATCCGAGCCGCTTCGGCGCTCTTCGATCAGCATTCGACAAAATCCGCCCCTTCATGAATCTCTCCCGGTCATGCTGCCGATAGGCGTATCTTTGGCCGCTTCGCCCACCGGAGTCAAAAGGGTGACGAGCGCAACCTTCCGCTTTTTCACGTCGCCGGCGAACAGCCGGAAGCCGGAAAACGCGGCAGTTGCCCGCCCGCAGCGGGCAGATCGGACTGTCCTTGGAAAATTCGAAATCGCTGCCGGCGCGGCTTGCCATCGGCCAGGCTTCCATCGGAAATAGGCTCCGCCCCACCCTCAACTCCCGTGCTGCGGCTCCCGTAGGAATGAAGGATACCGATGACCACCATTTACCTTGCCGGCCCAGAAGTCTTTCTTCCCGATGCACTGCCCATCATGGCCGAAAAACGCCGATTGGCGCGTCAGTTCGGGTTCGAACCGACCGGTCCCGGCAGCGATGAAAACCAGACGCCGATAAAGCTGACGGCTGCGGAGATCTACGCCCGCAACGACGTCGCCATGCGCCGGGCCGAGATCTGCCTCGCCAATATCACTCCCTTTCGGGGCGTCAGCGCCGATCCGGGCACGGTCTATGAGATCGGCTTCATGATTGCTCTCGGAAAATCTGTCTTCGCCTATACCAACCACCCCGACGACTATGGGCTGCGCGTCCGCTCGATCTGGTATGCGGGAATGGAGATCGATGAGACGAGCGGACGCCCACGCGGACCTGATGGCATCGCAATCGAAAACCACGGCATGGCCGACAACCTGATGATCGACGGAGGAATCGATGCGGCAGGAGGTAAGGTATTCCGTGCGACCGCCCTGCCGGCGGATCCTGCCCGTGACCTGACGGTTTATTTTCAGGCGCTTCAGACCATCGCCGGCATGCGCGGGTAGGATTGGGCTCTTTCACTCCGCCCTGATCGCATCGATCACCGCCCTGAAGCCCGCAGACATGTGGCGGCGGCTCGGATAGTAGAGATAGAGCGGTTCCTCCGGCTGACACCAGTCATCGAGCACCTGGATGAGTTCGCCGTCGGCAATGGCTTTTTCGACGCGAGGTTCCCAGATATAGGTAAGGCCGACGCCGCCGAGCGCTGCCTGCATCATCAGCTCGTGATCATCGAGCGAAAGCGGTCCGGTCGGCTGGAAACTCACCGTCTGACCATCCTTCTCGAATTCCCAGGCATAACGTGCACCGGAGGGAAACATGTTCTGGATGCAGAGGTGGCGCTTGAGCTCGTGAGGCGTTTGCGGCTTCGGGCGCCTCTCGAAATAGGCAGGTGAGCCGACGACGACCAGGCGGATGCGTGGCTTTATGCGCAAGGCAATCATACCTTCAGTGACGCGCTCGCCGAAACGGATGCCGGCATCAAAACCTTCCTCGACGATGTCAACCAGCCTGTCGGTCGCGTTGATTTCCAATTGCAAATTGGGATTGCGTTGAAGCACCGGGGCGATGACACGGCCGATGACGAAGGGACCGATCGAGTTCGGCACGTTGATCCTCACCCTGCCGAACGGTGTGTCGCGGTAGCGGTTCAACGCATCGAGCGCTGCCACAATCTCCCCGAAAGCCGGCGCCAGATGTGAGATCAGGAGTTCACCGGCTTCTGTGAGCGAAACGCTGCGTGTCGTACGGTTGAGCAGGCGGACCCCAATTCGGTCTTCGAGATTGAGCACGGCATGGCTGACGGCAGATGCCGTGACGCCCCGCTCCTCCCCTGCTTTGCGGAAACTCTTATGCCTCGCCACGGCTGCGAAGGCCGCCAGTTCGGAAAGTTCGGTCGCACGCATTGATGAATTGTACTCATCATAGTTTCTTTAATAACGAATCTTATACATCATCGGGATTTCGGTCAAATTCGCTTTCGTCAGATGCGACATCAACGAAAGGAATTCGTCATGAAAGTCTGGTTCATCACTGGTGCATCCCGCGGCTTCGGCGCGCTGATGACCAAGGAAGCGCTTGCAGCGGGCGATGCTGTCATCGCAACCGCGCGTAACCCCAAGACCATCATCGAGCAGTTCGGGGACCATCCGAACCTGCTGGCCGTCGCCCTGGACGTAACCGACGAGGCACAGGCTAAGGAGGCTGCGGCCGCCGGCGTCGCCGGCTTCGGCCGTATCGATGTTCTGGCCAATAACGCCGGGTACGGCCTGCTCGGCGCCGTCGAGGAAGCCACGGCCGAAGAGATCGAAAAGATCTATGCCACCAATGTCTTCGGTCTCCTGAAGGTGACACGCGCCGTGCTGCCCTATATGCGCCGCCAGCGTTCCGGCCATATCCTGAACTTCTCCTCGATCGGCGGCTATTTCGGCTATCCTGGCTGGGGCGTCTATGGCTCGACCAAATTCGCCGTCGAGGGGCTGTCGGAATCCATGGCCGCCGAACTCGAACCTTTCGGCATCAAGGTGACGATCGTCGAGCCCGGCTTTTTCCGCACGGACTTCCTCGCCGACACCTCGCTGGCGATAAGCCCTGCCTCCATCGCCGATTACGAAGGCACGCCGGCCGGAGAAATGCGCAATTTCGCCGCCGACGCCAACCACGCCCAGCCCGGCAACCCAGCCAAGCTCGCTGCCGGCATCATGACGATGGTCAACTCGGTCAACCCGCCGCTGCGCATGCCGTTCGGCAGCGACACGGTCGCCATGATCGAGGCGCAGCACGCGAGTGTCGAAAAGGAGCTGTCGGTCTGGCGCGAGCTTGCCGTCTCCACGGATTTTAGCAGGGACGCAACGGCTGGGGCCTGAGCAGCCAAGACCGATGCCATGCCGCCGCCGCATGCGGATTTTCGCATGCGGCGGCGGCACCATCGAGATGGTGGAAAGAACGCATTGCGGCAAATTGGCATTCGCCTCTCGCCGGGGATGGCCTAGATGTAAGTCAGACCGTGACCCGTGAAGAGGCAACGCATGTCCATCAAGACCATCTGTATTTATGGTGCCGGCGCTCTCGGCGGCGCCATCGCCGCCAAGCTCGCAAGCAGGGAAGATAGCGACATCGATGTCTCCGTCGTCGCACGCGGGGCGCATCTGGATGCGATTCGCCGCGACGGCCTCAGCCTGCAGGAGGCCGATGCGGAAACCCCACTCACGGTGCGCGTGACCGCAACCGAAGATCCGAAAACATTGCCGGCGCAGGACCTCGTCATCACTGGCCTCAAGGGGCATCAGTTGCCGCTCGCCGCCGAGGGGATCGCCGCCCTGCTCAAGCAGGGCACCCGCGTCGTCATGATCCTGAACGGCATTCCGTGGTGGTATTTCCATCGTGATACAAGGAGCGGACATGCGGAGCTGCAATTCGACGAGCTCGATCCCGGCGGCGGGCTCTGGCGGCTGATCGGACCGGAACGCGTGATCGGCTGCGTCGCCTATCAAGGCGCGGAAGTTGTCAGCCCGGGTGAGATCCGGCTTTCCCACAAAGGTCGCTTCGTGCTTGGCGAGCCCTCCGGCGAAATGTCTGCCGATCTCGCGGCCGTGGCGGCGGTGCTGACCGGCGCCGATCTCAGTATCTCGACCACGCCGGACATCCGTAGTGAAATCTGGAGCAAGTTGATGGGCAACGCCGCCTTCAACCCGATCAGCGCTCTCACACGGGCGCTGATGACAGATATCCTGGCGGACCCGGCGCTCATGGACATGGTCAGCAAGGTTATGAAGGAAGTGCGCGCTGTCGGCGATGCGGTCGGCGCGCAGTTCGCCATGTCGGTCGAGCAGCGGCTGGAGCAATCGCGCCACATCGGCGGCGTTCGAACCTCGATGCTGCAGGATTTGCTCGGCGGCAAGGCGCTGGAAATTGCGCCGCTTGTGGGCATGCTGGTTGCGCTCGGACGCCTGACTGCCGTGCCGACTCCGGTATCGGAGACGATCCTGGCGCTGGTGACGCAGCTGGATCGGGAAAACCGGCGCGGCAACTGACCGCGAGGAGAAAGGCGGCCGGGAAGATCCCGGCCGCATCGCTTATCTTCCGAGCTGCTCGGCCCAGTTCGGCGCCTTGCCGCCGCCGTCGAGGAAGGTCATCGCCATATTCGCCATAAGGGGCGAGGCGAAAGTCTCGTAATGGGTGAGATCGGGCAGGATCGCCAGCCGGTTCTTCGACATGTTTTCCCGCATCCAGCCGGCATCACGCAGCCCGCCGCCAAGCTTCTGATAGAAGTCGACGATGTGCTCGGGCCGGATCATGTCGGCATCGCCGTACATCAGCATAACCGGCATGGTGAGCTTCGCGACGGCATCGCCATACTCATTGGGCTCGCGCATCAGCGCGCCCATGGCGTCAAGCAGTTTAGGAAATTCGGACACATCAGGCGCCACCGCCTTGTAGGAGAGGAACATCGGCGTGTCCTTCATCATCTCTGCCATGCCGGCGCCGACGGCCGCCTGCTGCGGCAGCATCTCCGGAAAGAAGCCATTCTGCGCATAGGGCGCCGAGAGGATCACCAGGCGGCGCACATGGTCCGGCGCGTTCGCCGCCATGTGGAGGGCCACGCCGCCACCGAAAGAATAGCCGAAGACATCGAGCTTATCGTAGCCGAGCTGCTTCACCAGCACCGCGAGATCGGCCCCTATTGCCGGAAGCTCGATCGGCCGGTCGCCGAGGGGCGTGCGGCCATGGCCCTGCAGATCGACGGCGATCACCTGCCGGTGGTCCGTGAAGACAGGCATGACGGGCTTAAACATCTCGATCTGCCCAAGTCCGCCGTGAAGCAGAAGCAGCGGTTCGCCCTCGCCGCGGATCTCGTAATAATAATCGATGCCGTTGACCGGCACCCTTCCCTTCCTGACGATCGGCGCGATGATCTTGTGATCCTCGACAACAGGCGTAGCGCCGCCAACTGATATATCCGGCGCGGCCAGGAATGCGGCAGCCGTTGCAACCATCGAAATCAGCGTCATCTTCGACATGTCCTTGCTCCAAGTTTGCATCGATACCGCAAGGACGGCGGCGATCATCCCTTTCCGACACCGCCGCCGAAATTTTCTGCCGACCCAAGCAGGCGGCATGGGCTGGAGGGCCGATTTCCAACTTTTCATTAACCCGCGAGCTGGTAAAATCTCGTCGCTAAGATTTCAGACGCTGCGAGACCAATGCCGAAACCGAATTTCCGCTTCACCCACTACGATCTCAAGGAACAGCGAGCCGGAGCGATCGTCGAGGTGTCGTTGAATGCGGTGAACAATGTTCGTCTGATGACGGCGCCGAATTTCCAGCGCTTCACCGAGGTTCTCGATTTCAAGTATATCGGCGGAGTGGCGCGCAAGTCGCCCGTCAAGCTTGCTGTTCCGGAAAGCGGCCACTGGCATGTCGTCGTAGATATGGAAGGCCATCACGGCCTTGCCGAATCCACCGTCAAGGTGATCGCCGCGCCAGCCAATCAGAAGACGCCGCGTTCCTCCTAACATTCAGGCGAGGTCAGCGCGGACTGCGCTCCTTGCGAAGCTTCGCCCACCATTCCAGCCGCTTCCGAATATCGCGTTCAAAACCGCGTTCGGGTGGATCGTAGAAGGTCTGGCGGCCCATCTTCTCCGGGAAATAATCCTGGCCGGAAAAGGCGTCCGGTTCGTCATGGTCGTAGCGATAACCTTCGCCGTAGCCCTCGCCCTTCATCAGCTTGGTCGGCGCGTTGAGGATATGCTTGGGGGGCAGCAGCGAACCATTCTGCTTTGCGGCCAGGCTTGCCGCCTTGAAGGCGGTATAGACGGCATTCGATTTCGGCGCGGTGGCAAGATAGACGCAGGCCTGGGCCAGCGCCAGCTCCCCCTCCGGCGAGCCGAGGTAGTCATAAGCATCCTTGGCGGCGTTGCAGATCACCAGCGCCTGTGGATCGGCAAGCCCGATATCCTCCACCGCCATGCGCACCAGACGCCGGCCGAGGTAGAGCGGATCCTCGCCGGCATCGAACATGCGGGCGAGGTAATAGAGGGCGGCATCCGGATCCGAACCGCGGACCGACTTATGCAGCGCCGAAATCAGATTGTAGTGGCCGTCCTGTGCCTTGTCATAGACCGGAGCCCTGCGTTGGACGATGCGCGTCAGGCCTTCAGTGTCGAAGCTCTCGCCCTCGCGCGCGGCACGCCAGACCTCTTCGGCAAGCGTCAGCACGGCACGACCGTCGCCATCGGCCATGCGGATCAGGCTGCCGCGCGCCTCCTCGGTCAGCGGCAACGGCTTCTGCTCGATCGCCTCAGCGCGCTTCAGCAGTTCCTCGAGACTCTCCTCGTCATGCGATTTGAAGGTCAGAACGCGGGCGCGCGACAAAAGTGCGGCGTTGAGCTCGAAGGACGGATTTTCGGTGGTGGCGCCAACCAGGATGACGGTGCCGTCCTCCATAACAGGCAGAAAACTGTCCTGCTGGGCGCGGTTGAAGCGATGGATCTCGTCGACGAACAGCAGCGTCTGACGGCCATCCATGCGTCGCATGCGGGCAGCCTCGAATACTTTCTTCAGATCAGCGACGCCGGAAAAGATGGCCGATATCTGCTCGAAGGCCAGCCCCGCCTCGCCGGATAGCAACCGCGCTACCGTCGTCTTGCCGGTGCCGGGCGGACCCCAGAAGATCATCGAACCGAGGGAACCGCTCTCGATCATGCGTTTCAGCACGCCGTCCTCACCGGTCAGATGTTCCTGACCGGTGACATCGGCGAGCGTCTTCGGCCGCAGCCGGTCGGCGAGAGGCCGCCTGGCGGCAACCTCCTCCGGAACGCGCGGCGCGAAGAGATCATTGCTCATCGGAAGAACTGCCGTATCCGCTGGCCATCGCGCTCGATCTCCACACGCCAGAGGCCGGGGTCGCTGTTGGCAATTTCTACAAGTTCGCTGGTCGACTTCACTTCCGTGCCATTGATCGAGACAATGATATCCTTGGGCTCGAAACCGAGACGGGCAGCCGGCGAGTCCTCCTTGACATCGGAAACGACGACGCCGGCAGATTCAGGCGGCATGCGCAACTCGTCGGCGACGCGCGGCGAAAGATTCTCGACAACAACGCCGGTAAAGGGTGTGCGCCCGCCGATGATGCGCTGATCGCGCGGCGAAGTCTCCGGCGCGCGCGCAAGCGCAAGCGACAACTGCTCCTCGTGGCCGTTGTCGATGACGGTAAGATTGACCGTTTTGCCGAGGCCGGCCGTTGTCAGGCGATAGAGCAGTGCGTCGGGATGCTCGACGGCGATGCCGTTCACTGATGTGACAATCTGGCCGGCTTTCAGTCCGGCCTTTGCCGCCGGCCCGCCTTCCGAAACCTTGACCACCAGCGCACCGAGCACTTTGTTGAGCCCAAGTGCTTCTGCGACCTCTGACGTCACCGCATCGAAGCTTGCGCCGACATAGGGCCGCTCGAAGGATTTGACGCCGGCATCGGCCGAAGCGAGGAAGACCTTGACGAGGTTGGCGGGAATGGCGAAGCCAATGCCGTTCGAGCCGCCGCCACGCGAGAAGATCGCGGTGTTGATGCCGATCAGCTCGCCCTTCATGTTCATCAACGCGCCGCCGGAATTGCCCGGATTGATCGAGGCGTCGGTCTGGATGAAGAAGCCGAACTCGTTCCTGACCACCTGGTTGCGGGCAAGTGCGGAGACTATACCGCTCGTTACCGTCTGGCCGACGCCGAAGGGATTGCCGATCGCCAGCACGAGATCGCCGACCTCGACGGTATCGGAATTGCCGATCGGCAACGTCGGGAAGCTCTCCTTGGTGTCGATTTTTAGAACGGCGAGGTCGAGGCGGTCATCGCGCAGCACCACCTTGCAGGGGAATTCGCGGCCATCCGAGAGCGCCACCTTGATGTCGTCGGCGCCTTCGACGACGTGATTATTGGTGACTACGGTGCCATTCGCCTCGACGATGACGCCGGAACCGAGCGAAGACTGCTTTTCCGAGCGGTTCGGCATCTGCTGGCCGAAAAACTGCTCGAAGAAGGGATCGCCGGCAAAGGGAGACTGACGCTGGATAATCTTTTCCGCGTAGACATTGACGACAGCGCCCGAGGTCTGCTTGACCAGCGGCGCGAAGGAGAGCTGCATCTGCATCTGGCTCTCAGGCACGGTCTTTGCCGTCTGCGCCTGGGCCGCAGCCGGCAGGACGAGCATGAGAGCGAACAGCGAAACGGAGGCGCGCTTGAACAGGCCTTGCATGGGTATCCCTTTTGAATCCTCTTGAGCAACGTTGTAGAGCATGATGCCGAAAAGTGTGAGCGGTTTTCAGGCGACATCATGCTCTAACTATTTAACTGCGAACAGGATTCAGAATTTAGGCCGAACCGACCTAAAATCATCCTGCTCTGCGGCCCGACGCTAGAAAGGAAAGAGGGCGGAAGCATGGAAGAATAAGGCAAGGAAATGTCTTGAAGGCGGGCCGAATTTGATCCAGGAAGATTGGCCATGCAGCTGAGATCAAAAGCCAAAAACTGGGCAAAGTCACTGAAGCGTGACATCGTTGCACTGTGGCTCGCCGCCCGGGACCGTCGGGTCCCCTGGTATGCGAAAGCGGTCGCCGGCGCCGTCGCGGCCTACGCGCTTTCGCCGATCGATCTGATCCCCGATTTCATTCCCGTGCTCGGCTATCTCGACGATCTCGTCATCGTTCCGCTCGGCATCCTGCTGGCGACACGTCTTGTTCCGGCAGATGTGATGGCCGCGCTTCGCGTGGAGGCGGCAAGGCGGATCGAACGCCCTTCCAGCCGGGCCGGATTGATCTTCATCCTTGCCGTCTGGCTCACCTGCATCATCTTTCTGGCTCTGGCAGTGCGCAAGCTGATTTGATCGGCAGTAAAGGAAGATGATGACACGGCGAATGTTGGCCGCTCTCGGTTTGGCGATCCTGATTTCCACATCGGATCTGGCATGGTCTGCGAGCTTCGATTGCGATGGCAAGGAATTGAAGCCGGACGAAAAGCTTATCTGCGACAACCTCGCGCTCAATGATGCCGATGTGAAGATGGTGACGACCTTCGAACTGCTCTCCGGGCTGATGGCCATGGGCTCGCGCGGAACATTGCAGGACGAGCAGACCGCCTGGCTGAAGAAGCGGCAGGAATGCGGGGCCGACGCGGCCTGTATCCAGGCTGCCTACGACGAGCGGATGAAGCAGCTCGACGAGACCTATAAAAACATCAACCGGCCGCTTTGACAGCGGCCGGTCGGAAGAGAAGCTGACTCTCAATCAGCCGGTCCGTAGGTTGGTCCGCTCAGCGGACGTTCAGATCCCGCACGGCGCCGCGATCGGCGCTCGTCGCGAAGGCAGCGTAAGCCTTGAGCGCGGTGGTGACGTTGCGCTTGCGAACTTCTGTGGGATGCCAGCCCTTGCTATCCTGCTCGGCGCGGCGGGCGATGAGTTCGGCCTCGCCGACCCGCAGGCTGATTGTGCGGTTCGGGATGTCGATGTCGATCATGTCGCCTTCACGGACGAGACCGATCGTCCCGCCATTCGCCGCTTCCGGCGAGACGTGGCCGATCGAAAGGCCCGAGGTGCCGCCGGAGAAGCGGCCATCGGTAATGAGTGCGCAGGCCTTGCCGAGACCCTTCGATTTCAGATAGCTCGTCGGGTAGAGCATTTCCTGCATCCCCGGGCCGCCCTTCGGGCCTTCGTAGCGGATCACGACGACATCGCCGGCCTTGATCTCGTTGGCGAGGATCGCCTTGACAGATGCGTCCTGGCTTTCGAAGACACGGGCCGGACCGGAGAATTTCAGGATCGATTCATCGACGCCGGCCGTCTTGACGATGCAGCCGTCAATCGCAAGATTGCCCTTCAGCACGGCAAGGCCGCCATCTTTGGAGAAGGGATGCTCGACCGAGCGGATGACGCCGTTCTGGCGATCCGTGTCGAGCTCGTCCCAGCGGGCCTCCTGGCTGAAGGCGACCTGGGTCGGGATGCCGCCGGGGGCGGCGCGATAGAAGCTGCGGACGGTTTCGCTGTTGGTGCGGGTGACGTCCCAGCGATCGATCGCATCGCCGAGCGTCTCTGCATGAACGGTCGGGCAATCGCGGTTTAGGAGCCCGCCTTTATCGAGCTCTCCGAGAATAGACATAATGCCGCCGGCGCGGTGAACGTCTTCCATGTGGACATCGCTTTTGGCTGGCGCGACCTTCGACAGACACGGCACGCGGCGCGACAGCGCGTCGATATCGGCCATGGTGAAGTCGACTTCGCCTTCATGGGCGGCGGCAAGGATATGCAGGACAGTATTGGTCGAACCGCCCATGGCGATATCGAGGGCCATGGCATTCTCGAAGGCCTGCTTGGAGGCGATGGTGCGCGGCAGCGCCTTGACGTCCTCCTGCTCGTAATAACGGCGGGCAAGATCGACGATCAGGTGACCGGCTTCGACGAAGAGCCGTTTACGGTCGGCATGGGTGGCGAGCGTCGAGCCGTTGCCGGGCAGCGACAGCCCGAGCGCCTCCGTCAGGCAGTTCATGGAGTTTGCGGTGAACATGCCGGAGCACGAGCCGCAAGTCGGACAGGCTGAACGCTCGATGACCTTGACGTCTTCGTCGGAAATCTTGTCATCGGCAGCCGCAACCATGGCGTCGACGAGATCAAGCGCATGCGTCTTGCCGTGCAGCACGACCTTGCCGGCTTCCATAGGGCCGCCTGAGACGAAGACCGTGGGGATATTGAGGCGCAGCGACGCCATCAGCATGCCGGGGGTGATCTTGTCGCAGTTGGAAATGCAGACCATGGCGTCGGCGCAATGAGCATTGACCATGTACTCGACGCTGTCGGCGATCAGCTCGCGCGAGGGCAGCGAATAAAGCATGCCGTCATGGCCCATGGCGATGCCGTCGTCGACGGCGATCGTATTGAACTCCTTGGCGACGCCACCGGCCGCCTCGATTTCGCGGGCGACGAGCTGGCCGAGGTCCTTCAGGTGCACGTGGCCCGGCACGAATTGGGTGAAGGAATTCACCACTGCGATGATGGGCTTGCCGAAATCCGAATCCTTCATGCCCGTGGCGCGCCAAAGGCCGCGCGCGCCCGCCATGTTGCGGCCGTGGGTCGTGGTTCTGGAACGGTAAGCTGGCATCGGTTTCTTCCTCGACGTGTCGGAGATATCAGGCGAAGCGGGCGGCTGTGGAGCTTGCGGGCCAGGCGATCGCTGCTGTTTGGAATTGTCCTAATCCAATCGACGGGGACTGTCACTACCGGGAAGGCCAAATCCGGTACGCCGCCGGAGAAGCGATGCGAAGGGCATCGGTCATATACGGCTCGACGAGAGGATTTGTTACAACCTATTCCATCACAGGCGAACACAAAAAATTGGCTACCTGTCGGCAGTATTCAAGGCATAGAGATTGATCCGAACATGCAGGCGGCTCGTTTAAGGACTATATTCGGAATATCCGCCCTGGAGGTTTTCGACATGCCAAGCTATCGCCCCCCCAAGATCGCGTCTTCGGAGATCACGCCGCGCCAGGTTTATCTGGGCCGTCGTGAATTCCTAGGTGCTGCAACGCTTGGCGCCATGGCGCTTTACAGCGCAGGCAAGGCGAGCGCGGCGGCGCTTTCCGTCGTCGAGAGCAAATACAAAGTCGATGAGAAGACCACGCCGCTCAAGGATGTGACGACCTACAACAACTTCTATGAGTTCGGCCTCGACAAGGGCGACCCCGCCGCTCTGTCCGGCGATTTCAAGCCGCTGCCCTGGACGGTCAAGGTCGACGGCATGGTCAACAAACCGGGCACCTTCGACATTGAGGCGCTGATGAAGGAATTCCCGATCGAGGAGCGCACTTATCGCATGCGCTGCGTCGAGGCCTGGTCAATGGTCATCCCCTGGGACGGTTTTCCGCTGGTATCGCTGCTCGACAAGGTGGAGCCGCTCGGCAGCGCCAAATATGTCGCCTTCGAAACCGTCGTGCGGCCGGAAGAGATGCCGGGGCAGAAAGGTTTCTTCCAGTCGCTCGACTGGCCCTATGTCGAGGGCCTGCGGCTGGACGAGGCGCGCCACCCGCTGACGCTGCTTGCCGTCGGGCTCTATGGCGAGACACTGCCGAACCAGAATGGTGCGCCGATCCGCCTCGTCGTGCCGTGGAAATACGGCTTCAAGGGCATCAAGTCGATCGTCAGGATCACGCTCACCGACCAGCAGCCGAAGAACACCTGGCAGGTGACCAATCCGCAGGAATACGGCTTCTATGCCAACGTCAATCCGGCCGTCGACCATCCGCGCTGGAGCCAAGCTACCGAGAGGCGCATCGGCGAAAGCGGCTTCTTCGGCGCAAGCCGCCACCCCACCCTGCTCTTCAACGGCTATGCCGACGAGGTGGCTAACCTTTATGCCGGTATGGATCTGAAGGCGAATTTCTGATGGCCGAACTGTCGCTTGCCATCCCGAAGCGCTGGCAGCCCGCATCCGTCTGGCTGCTTTACATCGCTGGGCTCTCACCTGCGGCCTGGACCTTCTATCTCGGCGCAACCGATCAGCTCGGCGCCGATCCGGTCAAGACCTTCGAGCTCTTCCTTGGCATCTGGACGATCCGCTTCCTGATCGCAACACTTGCGGTATCCCCTGCCCGCGAGTTATTCGGCTGGAACTATCTGCGCTACCGCCGCGCTCTCGGCCTTTTGACCTTCTACTACGCGCTGATGCACTTCACCGTTTACATGGTGCTAGACCAGGCGATGGATATTCAGGCCGTCATCAACGACGTGCTGAAGCGCCCGTTCATCATGTTCGGCATGGCAGCCCTCGCGATGCTCATTCCGCTGGCGGTGACATCCAATAATTTCTCGATCCGTCACCTCGGCCAAAACTGGATCTGGCTGCACCGGCTCGTCTACATCATCGCCGCTAGCGGTGCACTGCATTTCGCGCTCTCGACCAAGATCCTCGATCTCGAGCAGTATATCTATCTCGGGCTGATCATCGCGCTCATCCTCTACCGCTCCTGGCGACCGATTGCGCGTAGCCGGAAGAAAGGTCAGGGGCGGCAACGCAATCGTGCGGTGGCGTCGGTCTCCTGAGGGCGAAAGCAATCCAGGAAAAGAGCGAAGCCGTTTCCGTCCGGAATTGCTGCGGCTTCCGTTAGAAGCTGAGCCGCGCTGGCCAGCCGAGGGCGACGCGCGGAAGGCAGAGGCTGCGCCACTTCCGTTCTCAACTGATGCAAAACGAAAACAGCCGGGCTTTGCAGCCCGGCTGTTCCGTTTCCGGCAAAGCGGAAGATTAAGCGGCGACGGCCTGCTCTTCGGCGGCGACGCGGGCCTTGTCGGCCGCGCCCTTGGCATAGGTGTCGCGGTCAACGAACTCGATCACGGCCATGGCAGCGTTGTCGCCCTGGCGGAAACCAGCCTTCATGATGCGCAGATAGCCGCCGTTGCGGGTGGCGTAACGCGTTGCGATCGTATCGAACAGCTTCGAGACGACGGCGGCGTCGCGGATCTGCGAGATCGCCTGACGACGAGCGTGCAGGTCGCCGCGCTTGCCGAGCGTGACGAGCTTCTCGACGATCGGGCGGATTTCCTTGGCCTTCGGCAGGGTCGTGACGATCTGCTCGTGGGTAATCAGCGAAGCCGCCATGTTGGCGAACATTGCCTTGCGGTGGCTTGCAGTTCTATTCAGCTTGCGGCCGGCTTTACCATGGCGCATTGCTATTCTCCTTTAATGCAGGCGCCCTTACGCTAACCGGGCCTGCCGTTTCCTGGCACATGCAGGCGATCGGCCTGCTGTTTGACGGGGAAAGGCAGCCGAAAGAGCCTGCCTTTTGTTATGTTCTTGCGATCGGCGTTTGGGCGGAAAACCGCTTTGCGCTTTTCCTCACGCCGCTCAGTACTGGTCTTCGTAACGCTTGGCGAGATCTTCGATGTTCTCGGGCGGCCATGCCGGCACTTCCATGCCGAGGTGCAGGCCCATGGAAGCGAGAACTTCCTTGATTTCGTTCAGCGACTTGCGACCAAAGTTCGGGGTGCGGAGCATTTCTGCTTCGGTCTTCTGAATGAGGTCGCCGATGTAGACGATGTTGTCGTTCTTCAGGCAGTTTGCCGAACGGACCGACAGTTCGAGTTCGTCCACCTTCTTGAGGAGAGCCGGATTGAAAGCGAGTTCGGTGACTGCTTCCTCTTCGGTTTCCTTCTGCGGCTCGTCAAAGTTGACGAAGACGCCAAGCTGATCCTGGAGGATGCGCGCCGCGAAAGCGACGGCGTCTTCACCAGTGATCGAGCCATCGGTTTCGATGGTCATGTTCAGCTTGTCGTAGTCGAGAACCTGTCCTTCGCGGGTGTTTTCAACCTTGTAGGACACCTTCTTGACCGGCGAATAAAGGCTGTCGACCGGAATGAGGCCGATCGGAGCATCTTCCGCGCGATTGCGCTCGGCAGGAACATAGCCCTTGCCGTTGTTGACGGTGAATTCCATCCGGATTTCGGCGCCCTCGTCGAGCGTGCAGATCACATGCTCGGGATTGAGGATTTCAATATCGCCGACCGTCTGAATGTCTCCAGCCGTGACAACGCCCGGGCCCTGCTTACGCACGACCATGCGCTTTGCGTCGTCGCCATCCATCTTGATGGCGATTTCCTTAATGTTGAGCACGATATCCGTGACGTCTTCGCGGACGCCGGGAATCGATGAGAATTCATGCAGCACGCCGTCAATCTGCACTGCCGTGACGGCAGCACCGCGCAGCGAGGAGAGCAGAACGCGGCGCAGCGCGTTGCCGAGGGTGAGGCCGAAGCCGCGCTCCAGCGGTTCGGCGACAAGCGTCGCCCTGGTGCGCGAGCTCGAGGAGAACTCCACCTTGTTCGGCTTGATCAGTTCCTGCCAGTTCTTCTGAATCATGAGTTTGCCTTCCGTTCGTTGCCACCATCCAATCGTGGCAACCGAGCTTGAAAACCACCGGGAGCGCCAAGGCGCTCACCGGTGACGAGAGCGATGATCAGACGCGGCGCTTCTTGCGCGGACGGCAGCCATTGTGCGGGATCGGCGTCACGTCGCGGATGGACGTGATCATGAAACCCGCAGCCTGGAGCGCGCGCAGAGCCGATTCACGACCCGAACCCGGACCGCAGACTTCGACTTCCAGCGACTTCATGCCGTGCTCCTGCGCCTTCTTGGCGCAGTCTTCGGCAGCGATCTGGGCAGCGAAGGGGGTCGACTTGCGCGAGCCCTTGAAGCCCTTTGCGCCGGCCGACGACCAGGCGATCGCATTGCCCTGCGCATCGGTGATGGTGATCATCGTGTTATTGAAGGTCGAGTTGACGTGAGCGACACCCGACGAGATATTCTTGCGCTCGCGACGGCGAACGCGGACGGCTTCCTTAGCCATGTTATTCCTTTCGTTGATCTCTTCACCGCCGTAATACCAGCGGCTACACCGGAACGGCGCCTATATGGTCCCGCTCCAAACTCAAAAGAGGCCGGCGCGGACCGCCAGCCTCCCTACCCCGGTTTCCCGGAAATTACTTCTTCTTGCCAGCGATTGCCTTTGCCGGACCCTTGCGGGTGCGGGCATTGGTGTGCGTGCGCTGACCACGGACCGGAAGGCCGCGACGATGACGCAGGCCGCGGTAGCAGCCGAGGTCCATCAGACGCTTGATGTTCATCGCGGTTTCGCGACGAAGATCGCCTTCGACCTGATAGTCACGGTCGATGGTTTCGCGGATCTGAAGGACTTCAGCGTCCGTCAGCTGATGCACACGACGTTCAGCCGGAATACCGACCTTCTCGACGATTTCCTGTGCGAATTTCGGACCGATCCCGTGAATGTAGGTCAGCGCGATGACCACGCGCTTTGCAGTCGGGATGTTGACGCCAGCGATACGTGCCACGCCTGTTCTCCTTGCATTCCAGTTGCCATCCGGCAAGTGGGCTTCGTTATGCGGCCCTCAGGACCGCTCGTTCAGATTTAATGTCCGTAACATGTCAAAACGACCGCACCCGGACTTCCCAGGGAAATCCGCGCCGATCGCAGGGAATGTCGCGAGTTGGCGCGGTGTTTAGCGGAATCACTGCTGAAAAGCAACCGTTTCCGCCAAGTTTATTTTCAAGCCTTAAAGCTTGGAAAGAATGGTTTCGACCTCGGCAGTCACCTGATCGATCTCCGCCATGCCGTCCACGGACTTGAGTTTGCCCTTGGCATGGTAATAGCCGATCAGCGGTGACGTCTCCTTGTAGTAGACCTGCAGCCGGGCCGTCATCGTTTCGGGATTATCGTCGGGACGGCGCTTGAAGTGGGTAGAGCCGCACTTGTCGCACACGCCTTCATTGGCCGGAGCCTTATCCGTGTCGTGATAGACGCTACCGCACTGCGCACAGGAGTAGCGACCGGCAACACGCCGGACGAGCTCAGCGTCATCAACGCGGAATTCGATGACCACAGAGAGATCGAGACCCTTTGCTCTCAGCATCGCTTCCGTGGCGTCCGCCTGAACGAGCGTCCTGGGGAAGCCATCGAGAATGAAACCGTGTGCGCAATCCGGCTGATCGATTCGCTCCGAGACGATGGCGATGACGATCTCGTCCGAGACAAGCTTGCCAGCGTCCATGACAGCCTTGGCACGCTTGCCGACCTCCGTGCCGGCGTTGACCGCTGCCCGCAGCATATCTCCCGTGGAAAGCTGCGGAATTCCGTGCTTTTCCACGATCCGCTGGGCTTGGGTTCCCTTGCCCGCGCCCGGCGGCCCCAAAAGGATAAGTCTCATCGCCCCCTCTTTCCTCCACGCAACTTCGATTTCTTGATCAGGCCTTCGTACTGCTGCGCGATCAGGTGACCCTGGATCTGTGCCACCGTATCAAGAGTTACGCTAACCACGATCAAAAGCGAAGTCCCACCAAGGGCTAATGGAATGCCGGTTTGCGACACCAGAATCTCAGGAAGGATGCAGACGAAGACAAGATAGATGGCGCCGATCACCGTGATGCGGGTCAGCACATAGTCGATATATTCGGCAGTGCGCTCGCCGGGACGGATGCCGGGAATGAAGCCGCCGTGCTTCTTCAGATTGTCGGCCGTGTCCTTCGGATTGAAGACGATAGCCGTATAGAAGAAAGCGAAGAAGGCGATCAGCGCCGCATAGAGCACCATGTAGAGCGGCTGACCGTGGCCGAGCGCGGCAACGATCGAGGTCGCCCAGGCCGGCATCGACGTCGTGCTGGCGAAGCCGGCGATCGTTGCCGGCAGAAGCAGCAGCGACGAGGCGAAGATGGCCGGAATGACGCCCGATGTGTTGAGCTTCAGCGGCAGGTGCGAAGTGTCGCCCTGGAACATGCGGTTGCCGACCTGGCGCTTCGGATACTGGATCAGCAGGCGGCGCTGGGCGCGCTCGACGAAGACGATGATGCCAATGACGGCTATCGCGACGACGATGACGAGCAGGATAAGGCCGGTCGACAGCGCGCCGGTGCGGCCGAGTTCGAGGGTGCCGGCAAGAGCGCTCGGAAGGCCGGCTGCGATACCGGCGAAGATGATCAGCGAAATGCCGTTGCCGATGCCGCGCGAAGTGACCTGCTCACCGAGCCACATCAGGAACATCGTGCCGCCAAGCAGCGTCAGGACGGTGGATACGCGGAAGAACCAGCCCGGGTCGACGACCAGGCCCTGGCCGCTCTCCAGACCAGCGGCGATGCCGTAGGCTTGCAGCGCACCCAGAATGACGGTGCCGTAGCGGGTGTACTGGTTGATGATCTTGCGGCCCTGCTCGCCTTCCTTCTTCAGGTTTTCGAGCGCCGGCACCACCGAGGTCATGAGCTGCACGATGATCGAAGCGGAGATATAGGGCATGATGCCGAGCGCGAAGATCGCCATGCGCTCGACCGCGCCGCCCGAGAACATGTTGAAAAGGCCGAGAATGCCGCCCGCCTGGCCGCGGAAAGCCTGGGCATAGGCTTCAGGATTGAGGCCTGGAAGCGGAATATGCGTGCCGAGCCTGTAGACGAGGAGAGCTGCCAGTGTGAACCACAGGCGCTTCTTCAAATCCTCGGCTTTGGCAAAGGTCGAAAAATTGAGGTTGGATGCCAATTGTTCCGCTGCAGAAGCCATGCGATTCTCCGCGCTACCAATTCCGGCGTCTCTGGGGAAATAGCCGGCCCCGGAATCGGTATGAAAATTATTCAAAACCGGGCTCTGGACGGATTGCAGCGCAACCCCTTGCCTCACCCTTGTTTTCCAGTCTTACCGGCATGACGCGGGCGCGCCAGCCAAGTTTTTGTGAGGCCCACATATGGGAGCAAAATCGCCCGGTGTGAAGCACCCCGGGCGATATATCATCAGATATTATTCTGCTGCAGCCGGAGCCGAAAGCAGCGTCACGGTGCCGCCGGCCTTTTCGATCTTCTCGACGGCAGGCTTGGAAGCGCCTGCAACGACAATGGTGATCTTGGCCTTGAGCTCGCCGTCGGCGAGAACGCGAACGCCGTCCTTGGCGCGGCGAATGACGCCAGCGGCCTTCAGGGCAGCTGCGTCAACAGTCGCCTTGGCATCGAGCTTGCCGGCGTCGATCGCCGCCTGAATGCGAGCAAGCGACACGACAACAAAGTCGGAAGCGAAGATGTTGTTGAAGCCGCGCTTCGGCAAGCGACGATAGATCGGCATCTGGCCGCCTTCGAAGCCGTTGATGGCGACGCCGGAACGGGACTTCTGACCCTTGACACCGCGACCACCGGTTTTACCGGAGCCCGAGCCGATACCGCGGCCGAGGCGCTTGCGGGCGTGGGTAGAGCCTTCGTTGTCCTTGATTTCATTAAGTTTCATGAGCGTTTCCTCCGTCTCACTTCTCGTCGACGATGCGAACGAGATGCTGGACAGCACGGATCATGCCACGAACGGAAGGAGTGTCCTCCAGCGTGCGGCGACGGTGCATCTTGTTCAGTCCGAGACCGATCAGCGTGCGCTGCTGGACGTCCGGACGACGAATCGGGCTGCCGATCTGTTCGATCGTGACAGTCTTCGCTTCAGCCTTCTTGGTAGCCTTGGCCATTGGTCAGCTCCTCTTATTCTTCAGAGGCGTTGCCGGAGGCGCTACGACGAGCCTGCAGCGTTGCATACTTGATGCCGCGCTGAGCTGCGATGTCCTTCGGGTGAACCTGGTGCTTCAGAGCGTCGAAAGTGGCGCGAACCATGTTGTAGGGGTTCGACGAACCCGTCGACTTAGCGACGACGTCGTGCATGCCGAGAGTTTCGAACACGGCGCGCATCGGGCCGCCGGCGATGATGCCGGTACCAACCTTGGCCGAGCGCAGCAGAACCTTGCCGGCGCCGTGGCGGCCATGAACGTCGTGATGCAGCGTACGGCCGTCACGCAGCGGTACGAAGATCAACTCGCGCTTGGCGGCTTCGGTTGCCTTGCGGATGGCTTCCGGCACTTCGCGTGCCTTGCCATGGCCAAAGCCGACGCGGCCCTTCTGGTCGCCAACGACGACGAGTGCTGCGAAACCAAAACGACGGCCGCCCTTGACAACCTTGGCGACGCGGTTGATCGCGACCAGCTTGTCGACGAATTCGCTATCGCGCTCTTCACGGCTCTGGCGGTCTTCCCGCTGCGGCCTTCTTTCCTGTGCCATTGTCCTCTTCCTTTTTCTTTTCCGGGTGCAATCGGCAAACACATGTGGACCGCATCAGCCTCCCCTTCTTGCCGGGGAGTGCCTGCGGTCCGGCGAAAAATCCGGCCGGAGCGACAGCGCCGGCCGGAAACTGATCAGAAGGTCAGACCGCCTTCGCGGGCCGCTTCGGCGAGAGCCTTGATGCGGCCGTGATAGATGAAGGCGCCACGGTCGAACACGACGTCCGTAACACCGGCCTTGGAGGCGCGCTCGGCGACGAGCTTGCCCACGGCGGCGGCGGCGGCGGTATCGGCACCGGTCTTCAGAGAACCGCGCAGATCCTTGTCGAGGGTGGAGGCGGACGCAAGCGTCTTGCCGGCCACGTCATCGATGATCTGGGCGTAGATGTTCTTCGAGGAGCGATGAACCGACAGGCGCGGACGGCCATTGGCCACCGACTTGATATGACGGCGCACGCGGTTGGCACGACGTGCAAGTGCTTCTTTCCTGCTAGCCATTTCGCGTGATCCTTACTTCTTCTTGCCTTCTTTGCGGACGATCCGCTCGTCGGCATACTTGACGCCCTTGCCCTTGTAGGGCTCGGGACCGCGATATTCACGGATTTCGGCGGCAACCTGGCCGACCTGCTGCTTGTTGATGCCACTGACAACGATTTCAGTCGGCTTCGGAACAGCGATCGTAATGCCGACCGGCGGTTCGTAGACCACGTCGTGGCTGAAACCGAGGGCCAGCTGCAGGTTCTTGCCCTGCATGGCGGCACGGTAACCGACGCCGTTGATTTCAAGCTTGCGCTCGTAACCGTCCTTTACGCCCTTGAAAATGCCTTCGATCATCGTGCGGGACATGCCCCACTTCGAGCGCGCATCCTTGGACTGGTTCAGCGGCGTCACGACGACCGCGTTGTTTTCGAGCTTGAGGCTGATTTCGTCGTTAGCGACGAAGAACAGCTCGCCCTTCGGGCCCTTTGCAGTAACCTTCTGGCCATCGACCGTAGCCGTGATTCCAGCAGGCACCTGAACGGGCTTCTTACCGATACGAGACATGTTTCAATCCTGTCTGTTCGCTATGGAGATCCTTGCCCGATCTTAGAAGACCGAGCAAAGAACCTCGCCACCAACGTTCTGTTCGCGAGCCTGGTGATCGGCCATCACGCCCTTCGGAGTCGAAAGGATGGTGATGCCGAGGCCGTTCGCGACCTGCGGAATGGACTTGACCGAGACATAAACCCGGCGGCCCGGCTTCGACACACGGCCGATCTCGCGGATCACCGATGCGCCTTCGTAATATTTCAGCTCGATGTTGAGCTCCGACTTGCCATTGCCGAAATCGACAACGGAATAGCCACGGATGTAGCCTTCGGACTGCAGGACATCGAGAACACGCGCACGGAGCTTGGACGCAGGCGTCGAAACCGACGACTTGCGGCGGGAAGCGCCGTTGCGGATGCGGGTGAGCATATCACCCAACGGATCAGTCATTGTCATCTAACCTGCTCCTTACCAGCTCGACTTGACGATGCCCGGCACCTTGCCGAGATTGCCGAGTTCACGCAGCGCGATACGCGACATGCGCAGTTTGCGGTAGTATGCGCGCGGACGGCCCGATACTTCGCAACGGTTGCGAATACGGGTCTTCGATCCATCGCGCGGCAGGGATGCCAGCTTGATCGAGGCCTTGAACCGCTCTTCGATCGGAAGAGCCTGGTTCATGATGATCGCCTTCAACGCAGCCCGCTTTGCGGCCTGGTTGGCGACCGTATTACGGCGGCGCTTGTTCTTTTCAACTGCGCTTGTCTTCGCCATGTCAGGTTCCTTTTCTACGCTCGTCGTTACGGTTATTGACGGAACGGGAAGCTGAACTCCGTCAGGAGAGTCCGTGCTTCGTCGTCGGTCTTCGCCGTCGTGCAAACGATGATGTCCATGCCCCACATCTGATCAACCTTGTCGTAGTTGATTTCAGGGAACACAATGTGCTCCTTGATGCCCATGGCGAAGTTGCCACGGCCGTCAAAGCTCTTCGGGTTCAGGCCGCGGAAGTCGCGAACGCGCGGGAGCGCGATATTGACCAGACGATCCAGGAACTCGTACATGCGAGCGCCGCGCAGGGTTACCTTTGCGCCGATCGGCATGTTTTCGCGGACCTTGAAGCCAGCGATAGAGTTGCGTGCGCGGGTGATGACCGGCTTCTGACCGGCGATTGCTGCGAGGTCGGCGGCAGCAACCGTCGGCTTCTTCGAGTCAGCAGTCGCTTCACCGACGCCCATGTTGATGACGATCTTGTCGAGCTTCGGGATCATCATCTCGTTGGAGTAGGAGAACTTCTCCTGCATCGCCTTACGGATGCGCTCGACATATTCCTTCTTGAGCCGCGGCTCGTACTTTGCCTCAGCCATCGATCACTTCTCCAGAACGCTTGGCCACACGGACCTTCTTGCCGTCAACGACCTTGAAACCGACGCGGGTCGGCTTGCCGTCCTTGTCGACGATTGCAATGTTGGACAGGTGAACCGGGGCTTCCTTGCTGATGATGCCGGCTTCCTGGGTCTGCGTCTGGCGCTGATGGCGCTTCACGACGTTGACGCCACGGACGACCGCACGATCTTCCTTCGGCATGACCTGTACGACTTCGCCGGTGCGGCCCTTGTCCTTGCCAGCGAGCATGACGACCTTGTCGCCTTTACGAATCTTCTGCATCGCTTCGCTCCTTACAGTACTTCGGGAGCCAGCGAGATGATCTTCATGTGGTTCTTGGCGCGAAGTTCGCGCGGAACCGGTCCGAAGATACGGGTACCGATCGGCTCTTTCTTGTTGTCGATGAGGACTGCTGCGTTGGTGTCGAAGCGGATGACCGAGCCATCCGGACGACGGATGTCCTTGGCGGTGCGAACGACGACCGCCTTCATCACGTCACCCTTCTTCACGCGGCCGCGCGGGATCGCTTCCTTGATCGAAACGACGATGACGTCGCCGATCGAGGCATACTTGCGCTTCGAGCCGCCCAGCACCTTGATGCACATGACACGACGTGCGCCGGAATTATCCGCGACGTCGAGGTTTGTTTGCATCTGAATCATATCAGGTCGCCTTCTTGGTTTACCGGAATGGTTGGGCCATGCCCCCTATTCCGGCTTATGAAAATGTCAGCCGGCCAGCCTGCCGTAACGGCAAGCAAAACACGGCAATAGCTGAATAGCGCGGGGTCGATCGTGCCAGGGTGGTTTCCCGAACGGGACCTTCCGTGCGCTCAAAGCAAAAGAACGCCCGGCATTCGAGCGTTCCGACGCTGCTTCATACAGATATTTCGGCGAGACGCAAGGCCTCGCGCAAAATTCTGTTACTTGCCCTGGGCGGCGATGACCGTCCAACGCTTGTCCTTGGAGATCGGCGCGCATTCCTCGATGGATACGGTATCGCCGATCTTGTACTGGTTGTTCTCGTCGTGGGCCTTGTACTTCTTGGAACGACGAACGGTCTTCTGGAGCAGCGGGTGAGCGAAACGACGCTCAACGCGAACTACTACCGTCTTCTCGTTCTTGTCGCCAACGACGACGCCCTGCAGGATGCGCTTCGGCATGTTTTTCTTCCTTTAGGCCTTAACTTCTGCCGCCTTCTGGCGGGCAATGGTTTTCACGCGGGCGATGTCCTTGCGGACTTCGTTGATGCGCGAGGACTTTTCGAGCTGGCCGGTCGCCTTCTGGAAGCGCAGGTTGAACTGCTCCTTCTTCAGCTTGGCAAGCTCGTCCTTGAGTTGGTCGGCGCTGAGCGCGCGAACGTCTGAGGCTTTCATGAGCTCAATCCCTTACTCTGCAATGCGCTGAACGAAGCGCGTCTTGACCGAGAGCTTGGCAGAGCCGAGGCGAAGCGCCTCGCGGGCGATCTCTTCGCTGACGCCGTCGATCTCGAACATCATACGACCGGGCTTGACCTTGCATGCCCAGTACTCAACGGAGCCCTTACCTTTACCCATGCGGACTTCGGTCGGCTTTGCGGTTACCGGAACGTCCGGGAACACGCGGATCCATACACGGCCGGCGCGCTTCATGTAACGCGTGATCGCGCGGCGGGCCGCTTCGATCTCGCGTGCGTTGACGCGGTTGGGTTCCTGAGCCTTCAGGCCGAATTCGCCGAATGCCAGGTCAGAACCGCCCTTGGCGACGCCCTTGATGCGGCCCTTGAACTGCTTGCGGTACTTAGTACGCTTTGGCTGCAACATTTTCTTACTTCTCCGAGCTTATCTTTCGCCAGCGCTAATTACGCGTTGTCGCGTTCGCGGCGACGATCGCCACGGTCGCGTTCGCGGCTTGCCGGACCCTGTGCGTCGCCTTCCAGCGCGCGACGTTCGGAAGCCATCGGATCGTGCTCAAGGATTTCGCCCTTGAAGATCCAGACCTTGATGCCGCAGATACCGAATGCGGTCTCTGCTTCAGCCGTGCCGTAGTCGATGTCGGCGCGCAGCGTGTGCAGCGGCACACGACCTTCGCGGTACCATTCAGTACGGGCGATTTCAGCGCCGCCGAGACGGCCGGCGCAGGTGATCTTGATGCCTTCGGCGCCAAGACGCATTGCCGACTGAACGGCGCGCTTCATCGCGCGGCGGAAAGCCACGCGGCGCTCGAGCTGCTGGGCGATCGACTGAGCTACCAGCGTCGCGTCGACTTCGGGCTTGCGCACTTCGACGATGTTGAGGTGCGTTTCCGAATTGGTCATGTCCGACAGCTTCTTGCGGAGCTTGTCGATGTCGGCGCCCTTGCGGCCAATGATCAGGCCTGGACGGGCCGAGTGGATCGTGACGCGGCACTTCTTGTGCGGACGCTCGATGACTACCTTGGAGATGCCTGCCTGCTTCAGTTCGCTCATGACGAACTTGCGCATCTTCAGGTCTTCGTGCAGCAGCTGGCCGTACTCGGCATTGTCCGCGAACCAGCGGCTATCCCAGGTACGGTTGATGCCGAGACGGAAACCGATCGGATTGATTTTCTGACCCATTATGCGGCCTCCTCTGCTGCCTGCACTTCACGAACGACGATCGTCAGGTGCGCGAAGGGCTTTTCGATGCGCGACGCACGACCGCGGCCACGAGCGTGGAAACGCTTCATGACGATCGACTTGCCGACATACGCCTCGGCGACGACAAGAGCGTCGACGTCGAGGTCGTGGTTGTTCTCGGCGTTGGCGATCGCGGATTCGAGCGTCTTCTTGACGGCACCTGCGATGCGCTTGCGGGAGAACTCCAGCTCAGCGAGTGCACGCTCGACCTTCTTGCCGCGGATCGCCGCAGCAACCAGGTTGAGCTTCTGGGGGCTGACGCGGAGCGTGCGGGCGACTGCTTGCGCCTCGTTGTCCTTCAGCCGGCGTTCGGCTTTTGCCTTGCCCATTGTTACTTCCTCTTCGCCTTCTTGTCCGCGCCGTGACCGTAGTAGGTGCGGGTCGGAGAGAATTCACCGAATTTGTGGCCGACCATGTCTTCATTGACGCTGACCGGAACATGTTTGCTGCCGTTGTAGACGCCGAAGGTAAGACCGACGAACTGCGGCAGGATCGTGGAGCGACGGCTCCAGATCTTGATCACTTCTGCACGTCCGCCTTCACGAACCTTCTCAGCCTTCTTGAGAAGATAGCCGTCAACGAACGGACCTTTCCATACTGAACGAGCCATTGGAGACTTCCTCTCTTACTTCTTACGCTGATGACGCGAGCGCATGATCATCTTGTCGGTCGACTTGTTCGACCGGGTGCGCTTGCCCTTGGTCGGCTTGCCCCACGGTGTCACCGGATGGCGACCGCCGGAGGTGCGGCCTTCACCACCGCCGTGCGGATGGTCGACCGGGTTCATGACAACACCGCGGTTATGCGGACGCTTGCCGCGCCAAACGGTACGACCGGCCTTACCGTCGTTGATGTTGGCGTGGTCCGGGTTGGACACGGCGCCGATCGAAGCAAGGCAGACGCCGCTGACGAGGCGCTGTTCACCGGAGTTCAGGCGAAGGATCGCCATGCCCTGGTCACGACCGACGAGCTGCGCGTAAGAGCCGGCGGAACGAGCGATCTGACCGCCCTTGCCCGGCTTCATTTCCACGTTGTGGATGATGGAGCCGACCGGGATGTACTGCAGCGGCATGGTGTTGCCGGGCTTGACGTCGACAGCCTTTTCCGAAGCGATGACCTTGTCGCCGGCAGCGAGACGCTGCGGAGCGATGATGTAGGCCTGCTCACCATCCGTATAGGTCACCAGCGCGATGAAAGCGGTGCGGTTCGGATCGTATTCGATCCGTTCGACCGTGCCCTCAACATCGAACTTGCGACGCTTGAAGTCGACCAGACGGTAGCTGCGCTTATGACCGCCGCCGATGAAGCGGGCAGTGATGCGGCCGAGGTTGTTACGACCGCCGCTCTTGGTCAGACCTTCCGTCAGCGCCTTGACCGGCTTGCCCTTGTAGAGCGAGGAGCGGTCCACGATGACCAGCTGACGCTGGCTCGGGGTCGTCGGATTGAATGTTTTCAATGCCATTTTTTTATTCCTCAGAGACCGGTGGAGACGTCTATCGTCTGGCCTTCAGCCAGCGTCACGACAGCCTTCTTCACGTCCTTCTGCTTGCCGACGAAACCGCGGAACCGCTTGGTCTTGCCCTTGCGCAGCAGAGTGTTGACGGCCGTAACCTTGACGCCGAACAGCGCCTCGACAGCAGCCTTGATTTCCGGCTTTGTCGCCTGCTTGGCGACATTGAAAACAACCTGGTTGTTTTCAGATACCAGCGTGGACTTTTCGGTGATCGCCGGAGAGACGATCACATCGTAGTGGCGAAGATCGGTCACTTGAATCGCTCCTCTAGCGCTTCAACCGCAGCCTTGGAAAGCACGAGCTTGCCGCGGCGCACGATATCGTAAACATTGATGCCCTGGATCGGCAGAACATCGATGTTCGGGATGTTCTGAGCGGCGAGCTTGAAGTTGCCATCAAGCTCTGCGCCGCCGATGAAGAGGGCGTTGGTCAGGCCGAGCGTCTCGAAAGCCGACGCGAGAGCCTTGGTCTTGGCTTCAGCGGCAACCAGGTTGTCGATGACGATGACGTCATCGGCCTTGATCTTGGCCGAAAGGGCGTGGCGAAGGCCAAGTGCGCGAACCTTCTTCGGAAGGTCGTGCTCGTGGCTGCGGACGACCGGGCCGTGGGCCTTGCCGCCGCCGCGGAACTGCGGAGCGCGAGCCGAATGGTGGCGGGCGCGGCCCGTACCCTTCTGCTTGTACATCTTGGCGCCGGTGCGCGAAACTTCAGCGCGGCCCTTTGCCTTGTGCGTGCCCTGCTGCTTCTTGGCAAGCTGCCAGCGGATGACGCGGGCGAGAATGTCTTCGCGGGGCTCGAGGCCGAAAATCTCGTCCGAAAGGGAAACCTTCCCGGCGTCTTTTCCCTCGAGGGTCTTGACGTTCAATTCCATTGATCTGGCTCCCTTACTTCGCGGCCGACTTGACGGCGTCGCGCACGATGATCCAGGCACCCTTGGAACCGGGAACAGCACCCTTGATCAGGATCAGACCACGATCTTCGTCGGTCGAAACCACTTCCAGGTTCTGCGTCGTGACGCGCGTCTGGCCCATGTGACCAGCCATCTTCTTGTTCTTGAAAACCTTGCCCGGATCCTGGCGCGAGCCCGTCGAACCGTGCGAACGGTGTGAAACCGACACACCGTGCGTGGCGCGCAGACCGCCGAAGCCGTGGCGCTTCATGGCGCCGGCAAAACCCTTACCGATCGTCGTACCCGTCACATCAACGAGCTGACCGGCGGCAAAGTGACCAGCCTTGAGCTCCGTGCCGATCTCCAGCAGATTGTCTTCCGACACGCGGAATTCTGCGAGCTTGGCCTTCGGCTCGACGTTGGCGACGGCAAAGTTGCCGCGCATCGCCTTCGACGTGTTCTTTACCTTCGCCTGGCCGGCACCGAGCTGAACTGCGGTATAGCCATTCTTTTCGACAGTGCGCGTGGCAACGACCTGGCAGCCGTCCATACGCAATACCGTTACCGGGACATGCTCGCCGGCGTCGTTGTAGACGCGGGTCATTCCCACCTTCTGTGCAATCACACCTGAACGCATCGGTTCAATCCTTCCAACTCAGCTCGAGCAAGCTCAGAGCTTGATCTCAACATCGACACCGGCGGCGAGATCGAGCTTCATCAGCGCGTCTACCGTCTGCGGGGTCGGGTCTACGATGTCGAGCAGGCGCTTATGCGTGCGCATCTCGAACTGTTCGCGGCTCTTCTTGTCGATGTGCGGGGACCGGTTGACCGTAAACTTCTCGATGCGGGTCGGAAGCGGAACGGGGCCCCGGACGCTTGCACCGGTGCGCTTCGCCGTCGACACGATCTCGCGCGTAGAAGCATCGAGAATCCGGTGATCGAACGCCTTCAGGCGAATGCGGATATTTTGGCCGTTCATTCGACGTTATCCTTGTGTTTGTTTCCTCATGTCTCTGGACAAGACACGGGTTGTTCTTTCTTCCTAAGGCGGACCACCGGTTTCAAAGATCGAGAGGGCGCCGATGCCAGCATCCCTATCCAGTCTTCAGGGCCTTCTAGCCCACCTTATTTGGTTGTTTAGTCACCGCTTCGTTGTCCAAAGCGGTACGCAAATCGCGCTCGCGCGCCATTTGCTACATTTCTGTGTAATAAGCAAGCGGCTTACGCCGCCTGCATCATAATATTGTCATCGAATCGGCCACCCCACCGGAGTGGCCGAACGAATTACTCGACGATCGAAGCGACGATACCCGCGCCGACGGTGCGGCCGCCTTCGCGGATCGCGAAGCGCAGCTTTTCTTCCATCGCGATCGGAACGATCAGCTCGAC
>NZ_VCHT01000028.1:0-39633 GCF_005862215.1 Rhizobium sp. MHM7A | reverse complement strand
TTCATGGCGCATTTGCGTGAATGCGGCTGATCCCCTACCCTTCAAACGCCCATGTTGCACTTGGTGTAGATTCTCCACGCAAAGTTGAAGTGTCCTGTTTCTGCAAAGTTGGAATGTCAGTCTCCCCGCGTTTGATGACCTGGGAGATTGCGGATGGGACCGATTGCGATGAGCGAGCGTGATGTGCAGCGGATCGAGGTTTTGTCGAAGGTGATCGCCGGCCGGATGACGATGGTGTCGGCGGCACATTTGCTTGATCTGAGCGAGCGCCAGGTGCGGCGGCGGCTGGATAGGATCAGAACAACCGGCGCGGCATCGATCCGGCACAAGGCGATCGGTCGGCCGTCGAACAACCGGATCAGCGATGGTGTTCGGGATTATGCGGTGACGCTGGTTCGTGAACGTTATGCGGATCTTCCTTCACAACAACGACCGGCAGTCGAAACCGATCATGGAGGGTCTGATCGAGGTACTCCAACCCCTGCCCCACGCTGCTCGACGCTCAATCACCTTCGACCGGGGCGTTGAGTTCAGCGAATGGCCCTATCTGCAGGCTGGCATCGGAACGCGGACCTGGTTCTGTGACCCAAACTCGCCCTGCAAAGGCACGGTCGAGAACACCAATGGCCGGGTTCGCAAATGGCTTTCGAGAGAGGTAGACCCCTGTCGATCACCGACGGCGAGCTGAAGACATCTGCGACCGGCTTAACTCTACGCCGCGGAAGTGGTTGGGCTACCGAACGCCCGCAGAAGTCTTTCACAAGAAACTGCTCGCGCAACTGCGACGTGTCGGCTAGCGTCGCATGCGCAAATCGCAGTTCGGCATGAACACACACGGCTATTTAGTAATGCGACAGTTGGGCCAGTTAGAGATGCGACAGTCTCGCCTCTCGACGCGCTGGCGCACGTCATGACCACAATTTTGAGCAAACCGGCCCCAGAAGCGACTGGTCGCGCAGGCTTCCATCGCGACGATGCACGGCGACTGTTCGTTCAAAAACTGCTGCAATCGAACTCGAGAAATAACCCGATTAAATAGCACCGCACCGCCGCAATCCGTTGCACAGACTTGGAAGCTCCGTATTGCGAGGTCGATCGCAAGGATACGTCTTGCTGTCATCTGCCTCTCCTTCGCGAGCGCCACCACGACGCTGAGCGGACATCATAAGCGGACGCAGGCCGAAGGGGGCAGGGCATCCACCCCATCAGTTCAGGTGCCGGCCGAACATCGGCCCGGAGCCGAGCTTTATTTGTCTTCGCCTTCCGCCTGGATGCGATCCAGCACCGCTTCCGGAGCAATGTCTTTTTTGAGCTCTTCGACTTCATGATCTGCATCGGTCGGGACTTCGAGCCTCTTTGCAATAGCTTCGACCATGGCGATCAGGCGTGTCGTTTCGTGCTCATTTAACAAGCTGACTTGAAGGTCGAGGTCGGCCCGGATGTCGTCCTGTGCAGCCATTCGGTTCTGGTTGATCAGGACAAACGTCGAGAGAAAGATCGCCTCGACCGACGCCTCCATCGCGAGGATCACCAGGGAGGGGTCCCAGGGTTGCACCTGTGGGATCCACCCCACATTTGCAATGATCCAGACGCCATAAAAAACGATATGAATGTAGACGAACAACATTGAACCCGCAAACTTGCTGACCGCAGCAGCGGCACGCTCCTGAGCAGATGCTGCGTTCTGGCTCTGCCGGCGGCGCCGCATGATGGCTTCGATGTTGCGGGCTAAGGCGGGTGTTAATCCTGCCGCGGCCGGCGTTGTTGGGCTTTTGCTTTCCGGATGGTCGTCGTTCATTGCGTAAGTCCTGGGATTGAAATTGGGTCAGCCAAGTGCGGAAGATCGACGGCTTCGATCTTGCTGTGTAAGACGCTGATGAAGATTGGGTGCGGTGATTGCCTTACCACCGGAGCAAGGTTGTGGCGCAGAGGCCAATGCAGTCCCACATCACGATCCTTTTGCTTCCATCCATGTCTCTCAATGGACGAGCATCCGAAAGGTTCAAGGACGGTCTGGACCGAGCTGAACGCGACGTGCCCGTTACTCGCGAAAGTGATTGTTTCGACAACTGGATTAGTGTCCATCCAGGTCTTGTTGGTGATGAAAATGTCATCGGAGGTGCCAAGATCGGTGATGAGATCGCCGACGCACACTTCAGACATTCCATAGAGCGGCGATGTCTCGATGACCCTTCCGCCATGTTCATCGAACCGGTGGACGCCCTCGCCGACATGCCCGCGTGGTTATTCTGGGCGGAGATCGAAGGTCTCGAATGTGCCGAGGCCGATAGCCGGGATCATCTCCCCGATTGAGAACGGGCCGCATGGTTGGGGCACAGCGAAACGGTCATGAGCAACACGCCCGACAGCCCCTATATCTCCATGCTCCTGGAGACCACACAACGTTTATCGTTCCAACTCGGATATTCGGGCTCGAAAGCGATGAGACAGTGAGCAATCTCGCGACGAGATTTCGGCCTGCGTACGGTTAGGGCGCTGATCCCCGCCAGGCCACGCCGATCAGGAATTCCCGTTTTCGCATGAGCCTCCCCTCTCTCCGGGCAGACACCATTTGAGAGTCGCCGCTTGGTGGCAAGGTGTGATCTGCTTCACCGGAAAATGCTGAGGAGCGGCGCGCGGAGGCATCTAAAATGCGTTCCTGATCGGAAACATGTCTTCGCCGTAGTGGTGAAGCCTTGTGTGATGCCGTCGGCATAACCACCGCACCCTCAAAGGCTCGTCGTATTGATCGTGATGGGCATCAACCGCTTCGACCCCGCACACCTCACACGTCTGCTTTTCCAACTCGCCTGTCTTCACTGCTCGCTGCACAGCAAGGTGAGCATCATATTTGCCCGGATTGGCACGACGCCAATTCGCTTGGCGGGTATCGGTTTTCAGCATCGTTGCAACCTGCTTTGTATAAGTCTGTGCTCTCGTCTGACAGGTATTTGTATCACAGCCTCACGTCTTACTGCTGGGCTCCATCATGAAAATTTCTGCTTTCGGACGCCATTGCAGTTTGGCATATCAACTCGACCGGCACGCTCTCAGTGACCGTTATGGTGCGCATGGCCATGAAGTCCAGGACAAAGCGGTTATGGGTGTTGAGGTTCACGGGGCTCCTGTCAGGAGGACAGAGCAATCATCGCACGATTCCTGCCAATTGTGAAAGCGGAGAGGAAAGGCAGTGGGTGGCGCCGATGCCACATCTGATGGACGGTAGTTTCGCAAGCTGCGACACGGCGCCCATCGTAACGGTTGATATCGCGCACAAGCCTGCTATGTTCCCTTTTTGTTTTCGGCGCGAGTTCAGATGCCGATTGATTGGCGAAGCCGCTATGAACGAAAAGAGTTCACCTCCCGTCCGAAAAATCGTGCATGTCGACATGGATGCCTTTTATGCGTCGGTCGAGCAGCGCGATAATCCGGGACTGCGCGGCAAACCGATCGCCGTCGGCGGATCGGCCGCCCGCGGCGTGGTGGCCGCAGCGAGCTACGAGGCGCGCGCCTATGGCGTCCATTCGGCGATGCCATCGGTGACCGCCAAGCGCAAATGCCCGGATCTGATCTTCGTGCCGCCACGCTTCGATGTCTATAAGGCGGTGTCGCAGCAGATTCGCGAAATCTTCGCCGAATACACGCTACTGATCGAGCCGCTCTCACTGGACGAGGCCTTTCTCGATGTCACCGAAAATCTCAAGGGCATGGAGATCGCCACCGAGATCGCGTCGGAAGTCCGCGCCAGGATCAAGCAAGCGACCGGCCTCAACGCGTCCGCGGGAATTTCCTACAACAAGTTCCTGGCAAAGATGGCAAGCGACTTGAACAAGCCAAACGGCCAGGCGGTCATCACCCCGAAGAACGGGCCGGCCTTCGTCGAGGCTCTCCCCGTCAAGAAATTCCACGGCGTCGGTCCGGCAACGGCCAAAAAGATGCACGGGCTCGGGATCGAGACCGGCGCCGACCTCAAGGAGAAGACGCAGGAGTTCCTCGTCGAACATTTTGGGAAATCGGGACCCTATTTCTACGGCATTGCCCGCGGCATCGACGAGCGCCAGGTCAAGCCGAACCGGGTGCGCAAATCTGTCGGCGCGGAGGATACCTTCTCACAGGATCTCCACGCCTATGAGCCGGCCCGCCAAGGGCTTCAGCCGCTGATCGAAAAAGTGTGGGGGTATTGCGAGGCCAATGAAATCGGCGCCAAGACGGTGACGCTGAAGGTCAAATATGCCGACTTCAACCAGATCACCCGCAGCAAGACGGTTCCGGCACCTCTGGCGGCGATCGCCGACCTCGAAGAGATAGTTGGCCTCCTGCTTTCACCGATCTTCCCGCCGCGAAAAGGTATCCGTCTGCTCGGCGTGACATTGTCGTCATTGGAGCGGCGCATCTCAGCAACGGAGCCGCAATTGAGGTTGGCGCTTTAGACGCCAGCATCGGCTGGAAAAAGCGCCCGCGTGGCGCTTGACCCCGAATGTCCCTGCCGGCAGCGGCCGGAGGATTTCCTCTTCGCAAGTTTATGTGGTCCGGGTAGCGCCGCAGAAGCTGTGGTCGAGCTGTTTAGTGCAGGCGCCGCGACTTGCTTTTGAAAGGTATCGAACGGTCGACCTCACTATAGGAGCGTGTAAGATGACCACGATCTCCGCACGGTTCGCCTTTAGGTCGAGAAGCTGAGTTCCGTCAGGAGCGGGCCCGCGCGACTTCAAAACCGCAAGGCGTTAACGCTCTTCTAAGACATAGGGTGCAATTTTAGACGTTAGTGCTCCAGGAGAGACAACCCGAAATCGTGTCGCGCTTCGGGCGATGTTTCTTTGATTTCAGTCTTCACCTCTGAATGATCTCGATGAGTCTCATTGCCCGCATATTGAAGGTCAAAAGCCGCTCTCATATCCTGATCACCAGACCAGAAAGCGGGTTGTTTCCGGAAAAAATCCTCGGCACAAGAAACAAGCGGGGTGGCCAGGCAAGGCAGCGCTTGGGAATAACGGTCGGCGCTTTCGTCTGCGGCTTCCTGCTGATTGGTGGGCGCCTTGTCCAGTACGGGCTTGCCGAGGAGCCGACGACCGCCTCTCTCGGAAATCCAAGTGCCGTTGCGTCGCGGCCTGATATCGTCGACCGCAATGGCCAGCTACTGGCGACCGACGTGAACATGGTCTCTCTCTACGCAGATCCCCGACGGATCATCGATGCCGACGAGGTAGTGGAGAAGCTCGCCGCCATCCTACCGAACCTCGACTGGCGAGACACACATCGGAAGCTGAGGACGGATAGCGGCTTTCAGTGGCTGCGGCGACAACTGACACCACGGCAGCAGGCTGATATCCTCGCCCTCGGCATTCCCGGCATCGGGTTCAGACCTGAAAAACGCCGTTTCTATCCCGGCGGTCGTTCGGCGGCACATATTGTCGGCCACGTGAACGTCGATAATCTCGGCCTGGCCGGCATGGAGCGTTATCTCGACCAACAGGGTCTAGCCGACCTGCGGGCCATCGGAATGACTTCGGGCGTTTCGCTCGAGCCCGTCAGGCTTTCGATCGACATCCGCGTTCAGAACATCGTGCGCGACGTCGCCGCCAAGTCGATGAACGCCTATCAGGCGGAAGCGGCCGGCGCTGTCGTTCTCGACGTTGAGACAGGTGAAGTTCTGGCAATGGCTTCGGTCCCCGACTACGATCCTAACGAGCCGTCGCGCACGCTGACTGACGGCAGCGTCGACAAGGAGTATGAGAAAGGCTGGTTCAACCGTATCAGCAACGCCACGTTCGAGATGGGCTCCACCTTCAAGAGCTTCACGCTGGCGATGGGCCTGGACGCTGAAAAGATTACTCTAAATTCTGTGGTCGATGCATCGCGGCCGATCCGCATGGGCGGCTTCACGATCAAGGATTTTAAAGGCAAGAACAGGCCCTTGACGATCCCGGAGGTCTTCCAGTACTCGTCGAACATCGGCACAGCGGCCGTCGCGGACATGGTGGGGATAGAAGGTCACCAGGAGTTCCTCACCAGACTCGGCCTTCTCTCGAAGATGGAGACCGAGATGCCGGGCGTGGCCACACCGACCCAACCGCGCACCTGGAAGAAGATCAATTCAGTCACGATTTCCTTTGGCCATGGCGTAGCGACAACGCCACTTCAGACCGCCTCAGCAGCCTCGGCACTCATCAATGGCGGCAATCTTATTCCGCCCACCTTCCTGCCACGGTCGCCGGAACAGGCCGCGACGCTGGTGAAAACCGTTGTCAAGCAAAGCACGAGCGAGGACATGCGCACCCTCTTTAGCAGGAACGGGCAGAAGGGATCGGGCCGGGCGGCCCAAGTCGAGGGCTTCGATGTTGGCGGCAAGACCGGAACCGCCGACAAAGTCGTCAACGGACGCTATGCCAGTGACCTCAACTTCAACGCCTTCGTTGCGGCCTTCCCGATGGACAAGCCGAAATACATGGTCCTGTCGATCATCGACGCGCCGAAGACTGGCGTGCACGGCGGACGAACCGCCGCATCCACTGCGGCGCCGATGGTGAAAGAGATTATCGCTCGTGCCGCCCCCCTACTCGGGGTTCAGCCCCGTTTCGGTTCAAAGGATGCTCCCTATTCTATAGAAAACTTTTGAGCCTGCACGTCGAAGGAAGAGAGCTGCCCCAATGAAGTCGGCCGCACAAGTCCCTTGTGCAAAAGCTACGGCTGCCGCCTTGGAAAAAAGGCCTCATCCGGCTCAAGTTGACGGGCCAGCCTCGTGGAGATTTTCGAA
This sequence comes from Rhizobium sp. MHM7A, assembly GCF_005862215.1. NCBI lineage: Bacteria > Pseudomonadati > Pseudomonadota > Alphaproteobacteria > Hyphomicrobiales > Rhizobiaceae > Rhizobium > Rhizobium sp. MHM7A. Next base: position 32,882 of record NZ_VCHT01000028.1, on the reverse strand, counting down.
TCATTGCATGGGCGAAAAGCTTTCCGTTGATGGCAGCGCATTCGCGTTATACGTTCAGCCCGTGTGCGTTTGGTGCGCAAGCGAAGAGGAATTGTCATGCCTACCGGAACTGTTAAATTTTTCAACGAAGATAAGGGATTTGGCTTCATCACGCCTGAGAATGGCGGACCGGACGTCTTCGTTCACGTATCTGCCTTGCAGCGCGGCGGATCACTCCGCGAAGGCGATAAGGTCAGCTTCGAGGTCGGCCAAGATCGCAAAACCGGAAAGTCGAAGGCAGAAAACGTATCACCCTTGTGATCACTGGACGATCGTCTGGATCCGCATTTGAGCAGCCTTAGGCTTTCATATAGTCGGCTACGCTCAATGAAAATACTGGTTCTTCACCTTCAGCGTATCGATGGGAAGATCCGGGATTTATTCCGAGCCTGTGCCTAGCCTACTCCCTAAAGCCGGAGATTTCCGGTAATTCAAGGATAGAAGGCTTGGCATTATCCCACGCGTTGGAAGACTGGATTCGGCGCCTGAAGCGGACGATTGTTTTAGAGTAAAGCAACTTTCACGATTGTCGATGAACCGCTGATGAAACGAACTTCATCATCATGGAATAACCGTCTTGCAAGACAGCAAGCTGCAACATTTCGCGCGTCGAAATACCCGCGTAGATACCGCGGTCGGGGTCCGAGTGACGGAACGGCGAAGTTCATGCTAAACCGAGGGCGCCCTTTCAGATGCAGGACCGCCGTGCGGCCCACCCAGAAATATGCGCCCCCGTTGGCACGGCCGGGGGTTGCTGCGCTCCTCGAGGTCCGGAGAAGCTCTCAGTGATCGATATCGAACCGGTCGGTGGAACCGACCCCTCTCTCAAGGCCTTGCTAGATGGCGCAGGCCTGCCCACCGACGACCTTGAAGGCGTCGGGCGGATATTCTTTATTGCAGCTGAGAACGGATCAGTCTGCGGTTGCGGCGGTTTTGAACCCACGGGCCACGATATCCTGCTCCGGTCGATTGCCGTAGCCCCAGGCCACCAAGGTCGGGGCATCGGCAAGAGGATAGCGTTGGACGTCCTTGAACAGGCTCGCCGATTCGGTGCCACCCAAGCCTATCTGCTGACGACATCCGCGGCACCTTTCTTTGAAAGGCTTGGCTTTGTTCAGATCGACCGCGCGGACGCGCCCGAGGCAATCCTTCGGACCCGGCAGGCAGCGTCGATCTGTCCGTCATCAGCGGTCTTGATGGTGAAGGACCTTGGATCGTGACGGGCGTCGGCTCAGGCGCAGGCTCGTTTGCCCAAGCCCTCGATACCGCAATCGTCATCGCCGCCGTCGTCGAATCGGGAAATCATGGCCGACAGGCTCTCCGATCGGATCTGCCTGTCCGGTAACACCGTACCGGCTGCTGCCCCACCGTCCGGCTGGTGCCGGAGGTGGAGGAGCAAACTGCCAGCACCGAGGCCGCAGCTATCGCCGAGAGCGGCAGAAACCTGCGGCGAGACATTGTGGTCGAAGCTCATAACGCTCTGTCCTAGTCCTGCCACCTGCGCAGATCCGTCTGGTCATGATAGCCCATGCGGTCGGGCGTGGTGATGAATTCCACAGTCGTGCCCCATGGCATACGACAATAGCAGACCTTGTTTCCGGGGCCTTTTTCGGTTGCGTAGGGAATAGCGCGCGGCGCGGTAAGAGACGTGCCTCCAGCTTTTTCGAATCGCTCAACTGATGCGTCGATGTCGTCGGTGTAGACTCCGAAATGCGTAATGCCGAAGTCGCTCGCTCGAACCGGCTGGGCTTGTTCGGGGCCGTGCATTTCGAAAAGCTCGATGTCAGGTCCGGTTCCGATCTTGACCACCGCCTGCGCGCGCACGACCGTTCCAGGGAAAGCACCAGTGGCCCGCTCGAATTCAGGTCCCTGCCGCGGCGGATCCTGTGGTCCGAAGGACTGATAGATTACCTCGCCGCCAAAAGCTTCCACCAGGAAAAATTTTGCAGCTTCGATGTCGGCCACCGTGATGCCGATATGATTTACGCCGCGAACAACAGGTGCGGTCATGACAGTTTTCCTTTCTTGTTTAATTAATCGAACGCGATAGGTGCGGGCGCCACTCGCGCACAATCCCAGCCGACGACGGGGCAGTCGCAGAGTTTCAACTGGCCCGGAGGAAATCGATCAGAGCGGCCGCCACTTCATCTGGCCGCTCGTCAGCGACATAGTGGCTGCACCGCGCAATCGAGCCGCCCCTCACATTGGTGGCAAACTCTTTAAGCATGGGGACCATCTTCGCACCGAAACGCTGTTCCCCACCCAGGCCAAGCACCGGTATCTCGAGCGGCTGCTTCTTGTACTCGAGCGCAGCCGCATGATCGCCGGCCAGCGTGCGATACCATTCCATGCCGCCGCGCGTGCGGCCAGGAAGAGCCATCGCTTTCGCGTAGATCTCGATGTCAGCCGGATCGAAGGTGCTGTGATCGTAGAACCGTTCAGCCATGAAGGCCGAAACATAATCATATTCACGTCCATGGATCAGGCGCTCCGGTAGATCCCGGTTCATATGAAAGCTGAAGTGCCAGATCCCTGCCGTCGTCGCCTCCCATTGCGTCCAGCCGGGAAGCGGAACGTCGAGGACGGCCAGGTGGGTAACGGCCTTTCGATAGATGGCGGCCTGCGGCAACGCCACCATTCCTCCAATGTCATGGCCGCACACGGCGTAGCGTTCGTGGCCCAGGGCAACCATGACTTCGTGCGCGTCGCGCGCCATCGTCGCCTTGTCATAGCCGTCAAGCGGGCAGTCGGAAAAACCCGCGCCGCGCAGATCCATGGCCACCACGCTAAATTGCTCGGCGAGCCGCGGCATCACGTGGTGCCATTCCCACCATGTCTCCGGCCAGCCGTGCAGCAGAAGGATCGGCAGGCCCCAGCCCCCCGTAACGACGTTGATCTTGATGCCATTCGCCGGCACCAGCTGCTGGGTAAACCCCTTCAGAGTTGCGATCATGATTACTTCCAGTCGATCCATACAAACAGAGCTTACGGCCAGGCCTCAGGGCTCGTCGAAATCGGTGGCGATCGTGATGTCACGCCAGGCGTCGATATCGCTACGAAAGGAGGCCAGCTTTCGCTCAGCGATCGAATGCGCGATCGGGCCAAGCGGCAGATGAAGCGGGGCGTCATCGGCGTCGACCGCCTGCAGGATCACCGCAATCGCCTTGTCGGGATCGCCCGCCTGATTGCCGTTGTTGGTTTCGCGATAGTGCCTGCGCGAGCTCGCGGCGTATTCCGGCATCTCGTTGGCTGCCATCGTGATCGAGCGTCCAAGGAACTCGGTGCGAAACGGCCCCGGCTCGACGATCAGCACGCGGACCCCGAACGGCTTCAGCTCGCCGGCGAGCGCCTCTGATATCCCTTCCACAGCGAACTTGGCAGCATTGTAATATCCAGCGCCGCCGCTGCCTGCGATGCCTGCGCCGGACGACATGTTGACGATCGTGCCGCCCGAACGACGCAGGACAGGCAGAGCCGCTCTGGTGGTTTCGATCAGACCGAAGACGTTCACCTCGAACATCGGTCGATATTCCTCGGGCGTGCCTTCCTCGATCGACCCGAACAGCCCGTAACCGGCATTGTTCACGAGCACGTCAAAGCCGCCGAATGTCTCGACCGCCTTTGCGACCGCCGCCTTGGCTGCCGCCGCATCCGTCACGTCGAGCGGCAAGATGATCATGCGGCCGCCGAAGGGCTCAGACATTTCTTCGATCGTTTTGACATTCCGGGCAGTCGCGATGACCTGATCGCCGCGCTGTGCTGCAGCGATCGCGAGCCGCTGGCCGAAGCCGCTTGAGCAGCCTGTGATGAGCCAGGTTTTCATTACTTTTTCTCCGAGTTGTTTTTAGACAACGTCAAGGATCGCGCTTCCTGCACCCAAGCGGCGGTCCTCATGGGTCCGATGAATGAACAGAAGGAGGCACCTCCAGATGACAGCTGGAATCTAGGTGCTTAGATTTGTTCTTTAAGTGACATAAATGTATTCTCGTCGTGCAGTTTTGTAAGGGTGTGGCGATGGAATGGAGTGACGTCCGAATATTTCTTGCTGTCGCGCGATCTGGCACGCTCGGCGGTGCTGCGCGTTCTCTTCAGACGAGCCATCCCACCGTCGGCAGGCGCCTGCGCGCACTTGAGCAGGCGATCGGCCACACGCTTTTCCAGCGGACCGCGGACGGTCTTGTCCTGACCGACGAAGGCCACGGGATCATCGCGCTGGCGGAGCAGATGGAAGAGGGAGCGCTGGCCATGGAGCGCCGGCTTGCCGGGCAGGAGCAGAATCTCAAAGGCAGTCTGCGCGTTTCATCAGCGGACTGGTTCGGCGCCTATGTGCTGCCTCCCATCCTGGCGGATTTTGCGAACGCCTACCCCAATGTCGACGTCGAGATCCTGACCGGCACGCGCCTGTTCAACCTCGCTCAGCGCGAGGCCGACGTCGCTTTTCGTATCGTTCCCTTCAACACTGCCGATGTGGTTCAGCGGCGGCTTTTCAGGCTCGAATACGGCGTCTACATCGCCGAGGAGTCGCCTGATCCAAAATATGGCGACGGGAATGGTTTCCGGCTGATCACCCATGATACCTCGACCGGTCAGTTTCCCGATATCGCTTGGCTCACCGAGAGTTTCCCCAACGCGAGACCGGTCCTGCGATCGAACAATCGCAACGTCCAAGGGCGCATGTGTAGGCAAGGCGTCGGGATCGCCGTCCTTCCCCGCGTGGTCGGCGATCAGATAGCGGGTATCCGCAGACTGGAACTGCCGATGCCACCGCCGGCGCGAGACATCTGGATGGGATATCACCGGGACCTACGACGTCTTCAGCGGCTTCGCGCCTTTATCGCAACCGTATCGGACCATCTCGTGAACGCGACCGCATGATGAGCGGTCCGGCCGCGCCATAGGCCGTCGGCCTATGCCACTCGAGCTAATCTCGAACCCGATCGTATTCTTCCTGCGCGCGTTCAAGCTCCGGGCCGTAGGTCATGGACCACGCATAGAGCGCCTCGAACGGTTGCTGAAGGGAGCGGCCGAGCGAGGTGATGGTATATTCGACGCCGACCGGCGTCGTTGTCGTAAGTACCTCTCGGCGTATGAGCCCATTGCGCTCCAGGCGCTTCAACGCGTCGGCGAGCGCTTTGTGCGTGATCCCGTCGAGGCGCCGCATGATCTCGTTGAACCGTGACGGCCTGGTACACAGAACGGTCAGGATCAGGACCGACCACTTGTTAGCGATCTGCTCAAGTGCCGGCCGCGCTTTCTCTACGTCCAGTAATGCCTCACTGGAGACAGCCTTGGGCCTGTGTGGCAAGCAAGCTTTGACGGGCAGACCTTCGTTCGCTGCGGACATGGGTATACTCCTCGATATCTGCTTTACATATAGTGCGTTATTGACCGTAGATATAGAGGCTATATCTAACGTCATCATTATTGTTGATGGAGTTCACATGAGCAGATTAGCAAACAAGATTGCCCTCGTGATCGGCGGAGTCGGCGGCATCGGCGGAGCCATTTCTCAGAGGTTCGCCATCGAAGGAGCGCAGGTCTACGCGACCAGCCGCAAGGGCGCGGAGAGCACATCAGTGTCAGTCGGCATGGGTAGCTTTCGCCTGCTTCGGGCGGATGCCAGCAACAAAGCCGATCTTCAGCGCGTCCTCAATCAGATTCGATCGGAACAAGGGCGCGTCGACGTGCTCGTCGTCAATGCGGGCTTGTCCGAATATGCACCCCTTGCAGACATTTCTGAGGAGCATTTCGATCGAACGTTCGGCCTGAACGTCCGATCCCTCGTATTCGCGGCACAGGGCGCAATCGACATCATGCAGCCCGGCGGAACGATTGTGCTGATTGGCTCGATAGCAGGCGATATAGGCACCAAAGGATACGGCGTCTATGGTGCGACCAAGGCCGCAGTCCGTTCATTCACACGCACATGGGCTAACGAACTCGCCGCCAAGGGCATTCGCGTCAACGTCGTTAGCCCTGGACCGACCGATACGGCGATGATGGCCGCCGCCTCACAGGACATTCGAGACGCACTCTCCAGGATGATCCCTCTTGGGCGGATGGGCAGACCTGATGAGGTGGCGGCGGCCGCCCTCTTCCTAGCGAGCGACGAGAGCAGTTTTACCACAGGTGCAGAAATTGCGGTTGACGGGGGCATGGCTCAGGTCTGAAGCCTGCATTCGACAGCTGCCGGAGACGACACCTAAGCTAATTTACGCAGTCAGGGACACGACCGATCTTTCTGCAGTGATGAAGCGAGGCATCAACTTTGGACAGGCAAGCCACGTGTTCGACATCGGGTGTCGGCGTCACGTGACGCATCATTTCGGCCGGCGATGATAATCAACGCCATTGCTCTTGATGGGAGCAGGCCGGCTGCTCCTATCGTCGAGAGCAAGAGCAAACCACTGCCCACATGCGCCTGAAGGAATTCTGGCAGATGGAGTTCCAGGCAGCGTTCACCGCCGATACGGGTATGGGCTATCATGCGCGTGTCTGGAACCCGTCCGAAAGATGATCGCATCGATCATCAAACTTCCAACCCGGATCGTTGAATCCGATCGGCTGCCGAGCTATTCCCAGGTTACGATGGACGTTGAGATCGATAACGGCTTCAAGTGGATGGAGGTCTGCTCGATCTCTCGTGGGACAGACTTCCCCAGCAAGTTCATCTCCCGTTCAAAAGGCCGCGTATCACGAGAGCACGATGTCCTCGTTGTTGAGATTGCCATCGGCCTGGATCGCTGCCTTTACAATTGGGCGATAGCAGCAGATCGGGCATAGCGCGAGTATGCCCAGGTCGCCTCGGTCAAGAACTGAGGCCACCGCCGAAATACGAAAAAGGCGTGACCCAACCCCGCAAATAGAGAAGCGTCATCCAGTGCCTTTTAGATTTCCGGGTCTCGTATCGGTTTCGAGTGCCCTGGGATTCGAGATGTGCCCAGTGCCGCGGATCGATTACTGGAGGGCTGCGGGCGCAGGCGCGATCAGGGGGAACTGCGCGATTAATATACTGGTGAGTTCCTCCTGGGTGCGATGGCCGCGATTGAAAAGGTCGATTGCCGCGCTGCAGATTATTTCCGATGTCTTGTCGTCCGGTTTGGCCTTGTAGTGCCTAAACCAAGATTGAACGGACAGCGAGAGCACGGCCCATTCTGTTTCTTGGACGCTCGTGATCAACATTCCTCATCTCCCCACAAGTTGAAACGCGGCAGCTTTGCAGGGTTTCATAAGTGAGCCTGCAATCCCAGTTTTTGCCGTGACGTTGAAGAATATCTCCTGCCATTCAGTGCGAGATGATCGCACGACCGCTGGAGGCCAGATGCTCTGTGATGCCGCGCCGGATTTCGATAACCGTGTCGAAGAGCCTGTTGTCCAGGTCGATGACATTGAAGCGGACAGCGATGAATTTGAGGCGGTTTTCGACAGGGACCGCGATCCCGACTTCCTGACCATTGAATACGACAGCTTGCTTTTGCATAACAAACCTCTGGCGCGCCACATGGGAGCACCATCTTAGAATAGTGGAACAAAGGGTTTACGACGCCTCAGCTTGCCGTCGCAGGTCCGTATCGGATCGAGACGAGATCACGCACTGGCTGCAACATTGCGAAGAAACGAAGTCGGACAAACAACGTCATCATCCTCCTCAAGCGCGATCAAACGACCGCTGAGTATCGTCGGCAAGGCGGTGTGTTTCGGAACTCCCCTGTAAAAAACGTAGTCGAGAAACTCCAGGTAAGCAACTGATTTTTGTTATAATTTAGCGTTTTAAATCGTATGACAATTACCGCAGGTGCGAAGTAGCAAATGACGTACGTTCGTCGACCCATAGTCGAAAGCCCCGTCAACGTGCATTACCGGCGATATTGCAGACCAGGCGGCCCGAGGCCCTTCTTAGAGGGGCGGCAACCACCGTTTGACGGATGTGCCCTTGATGACGGCCGTGCTGGTGACCGCGTGTTCCGAGAGGGCTTCAAGAACATCGTCCATCTGTTCGATGGAATGCACGACCAGGCGCGCCAGAAATGGATCGTCGCCCGTAATCTTGTCGCACTCGACAAACTCCGGGCGCTCCTGAATGAGCCGTTCGACCAGGTGCAGCTTGCCGGGTAGCGGCCTGATCCTCACCATGGCCCGTATCTGATAGCCGATCGCACGGGTGTCGACGTCAACGGTGAACCCTCTTATGACGCCGGCGGCTTCCAGCCGACGAACCCTCTCCGATACGCTCGGCGCGGACATGCCGACAAGGCGGGCAAGCTCGCTCATCGACAATCGGGCATCGGAATCGAGCGCAGCGAGGATGCGGGCATCGGTGCCGTCCAGCGTTGAATTTTCAGATTGAAGGTTTTGAGGTGCTTTGGCCTTGGACATAGCGGGCAGAATAGCCGCCGATCCTCTGTATTGCTATATAAAATCGGCAGGTCACATCGCATGATCGCTCCAAAAAGGAGATGATCATGCTGCTGGGGATTATCGCTGGCCTCACCACCTGCGCCTTATGGGGACTGACCTTTGTCGCTCCGCGCACCATTACGCCTTTCACGGCATGGGATTTGACCATCGCCCGTTATGGCATCTTCGGTTTCGCCTGCCTGCTCTTGATGATTGATCGGCGGTTTCGGCCCGTTGGATTGGCACCGCCCCAGCTCCTGGCCGGCTTGCTTCTCGGTGGAGGCGGCTATGTGGGGTATTTTGTCAGTACCGCTTTCGCCGTGCAACTTGCCGGCGCCGCCATCCCGCCGGTCATCATCGGCACAATGCCGGTGTTCCTGGCGATCATTGCCAACCTTCGGGACCGATCCGCACCGTGGCAAGCTCTTGCCCTACCATTGGCAATGATCATGATCGGGGTGGCGGTCGTCAACGTCGCAACGATCAACGCGGTCAACCTTGCCGCTACGACTTCGATCATACTCGGCATCCTCGCTAGCTCCGTGGCGCTGGTGATCTGGATCGTCTACGCGCTGCTCAACGCGGCCGTCATGCGGTCGCCCAAAGCGCCGAGCGGACTGCAATGGACCGGATTGCAGGGCATCGGTGCGGCGATCGGCAGCTCTCTGCTGTTGCCGCTGGCTTCATTCGATCTGGCCGATACGGTCTCTGGTTCCGACGTCTTGCGCTTCGTCGGCTGGGCGTTGGTGATGGGGCTGGCCGGCTCTTGGCTCGCAACCTTGTTCTGGGTGGTTGCCTCCCGCCATCTGCCGCTAGCTCTCGCTGCCCAGCTTATTGTTGCCGAAACCGTCTTCGGCCTTGCCTATGGCTTCATGTTCGAGGGGCGGTTGCCATCTCCTGCCGAGACGATCGGCGCGGCGCTGCAGCTTGCCGGTGTCTGTGCGGCCATGGCGGCGTTCAACACGCCGCGAGGCTCCACTCAAAGGCGAGCCTCTCCGTGATCCAAGCAGTTCCCCTCGCAGTTTTTCAAATTCCAAGGTATAAAACGTGCGGGCGGTTATACTACAGGCAGGAAACGCAGTGCACGGTGCGTTGGGGCGGGAATATGTGCTGGATACATCGTCGGCATTCCCGCCGGTCGGACTTGCTCTGCGTGATCCAGCGACACGCAAGATCGTACGGACTTTGGGAGATGCAGCGCGCGTCCTGATGAGGGACTGGCCTCGGAATGACGGGGACGAATATATCGCGGCCGTGAAAGCCTGCGTTGACGCAATCGGCGGGAAGCTTGCGCCAGAACAATTCCGGGAAGTGTTTTTGCGTGCGGCCGATGAGGCAGGCATAGTAACGCTGAACGTCATTTAGAAACGTGTAAGAGCACGACGGCCGCACCAACCCTCTACGGTTCGTAAATAAGTCACGATCGAAACCTCCTTTAGGTGATCGGCTCCGGCAACTCGCACTCTGGGATCAGCTATCGAAGCGTCTTGGCCAGTCACCGTCAAGTCCTCATGAATGAGTGGCGGCATGTTTCTGCCCGCGGTCAGGGAGACTCGCAAACTCCACCCTAAGGCTTGGATGGAGTTCCTCACGGGAGCGATCTTGGAGATGCTGGTCCACGACCCGCGCTACTAAGCCCTGATGGTCAGCATCGCAGAAGTGGCATTGGAACGGTCGTAGGACCTAAGTCCCGGCACCGAACTAAATCGTCTTCCCTGCTGTTTGCTTCGCATTGAGAAGGAGGACTGTCATGACATTCGAGCCGGAAAACCTCGCCCACGATCAGCTTGCGAGCGTGCAGGCGGCCATGTCAGCGGAACCGGAACTGGAAAGCTCATCGATCTCTGTGAGCATGGTCGGCAGAAGCGTTCTGCTGGAGGGTTACGTGGCCGACTATGGGGATCGGCAGAAAGCGATGGCTATCGCCGCATCAATAGCCGGCCCCGAAAACGTGCATGACCGGATGCGAGACGCCGATGAAATGGCAGATACCATGTCAGCCCAGTAAGAATCCTTCTTATCCGTGTCGTGATTTCGCCAGCCGAAGATGCTGCGGCCACTCACGATCCTCATGGATCAATGGCAGTTTGTTTCTGCCCATGGTCAGAGAGACTCCCGAACTCGATCCTAAGACTTCGAAGAATTTCCTCCGGAGTGACATTGTGAGCGCAAGTCTGCGACCCGCGCCACGAAGCCTGGAGGATTTCGAGGCCGTCGATGTCAATCGCGAAATCATAAGGCACGCCCATGGGCTTCAACCTACCCCGCGGGAAGGCTTGCCGAACGCGGGCCGCCCTATGCTGATGCGGCCACACCATTGAAGCGGGGGCGCGGAACTGCAGACCCGTCATTCGATGCGCGGCTGCAGTTGATGGGAATCGAACCACCGCGGCGCCGTGACTAGCATTAGTCGGCAGCAAATCTACTGACAATTCCTGCGCTTGATCTTCAGGGTATCGATATCAAAGGTCCGGCACAAACATATCTCTCAGCCGAAGCGCCGGCGCCGGCCATTCGCGAGAATCCGGGCTGCCCCGAGAGCCGGCGCGAACTCGTCGCCGCCGCGGCCGGTCGGCGGCCAGAATTCACTGTTGCGCCCAGCAGGCACGACAGATCGGCCGAGAGATCGAAGATCTACTCAGCGACGAGGTGTTCCATGTCGGATTCCTGCTGGATCCTGCCATTGATCATGATGGCGCCGAGCACCACCTTGCGCGAGCGAGCCGATGTTCCAACCGGCCTTATGCGACGCTTCAGTGCCGGCGGGCCAGCCAAGGCACGGCAATGCAAACTGCTCTATCCATCTAAGGTCCGCGCCGATAAAGCAGTGGTTGACGATTGAGCAGCATGGAATCGCCGAATTCATGCGCACGGTAACCGCATGCAGTGAGAGCTGCGGAGGCGCCGGCGAGCAGGGCATCGTCGGCAAAGGCGCGCAACAGCTCGAAATGGCTTTCGCCGGGCTGGTGGACACCAGTGAGCACCGCATCGACGACGCGGAGCGGAGTGCCCCGTGCAATACGCCCTCTCGCAATACCATCGCCAGCACGCACGCTGCCATCGGGATTGGCGGCTGCTTCAAGTGCGCGCACGACGCTGGTGCCGATCGCGATGATGCGGCTGCCGCTGAGCTGCGCCCGCGCTACCTGCGCCACGGTACATTCAGAAATGTGGTACGGCTCATCGAAGGGAAGACGCGAGTCGAGTGCGGGATCGCCGGTGGAAGAAATGCCCGCGGCATGCGTGAGTGTTGCAAAACCGATCTCGCGCCGACGCCAGACTTGCAGCGTGCGCCAGTCGAGCGCGAAGGAAGCCGATGGCGCCTCGAACGCGACCGGCTGCGAGGCAATTCTCGTCCAAACATTCCATAGTGCCAACGGCTCGGGAACATGCGCATATTGGATCGGCCTGCCGTGCTGCGCCAGTCCTGCAAACATGGCTGCTCGGGTGCCTTGGAAGCTAAGCTCGAAAAAGCGAGGATGGTCGAGAACGCGCTCGACGACGGCTTCAAGTGGGCCGAGCTGGAGGCGATCGCCTGATGACAGCGCAGGGGGCGGCAGCCGATCTTCCGTGCGGGTGCGGTGATCGCCCGAGCCGAAGGCGATCGCAAGGAAGCGGACTGGAGCGGAAGGTGACAGCCAGCCGGCTAAGCGGATCTCGATCGCCTTTCCGCATCGGAGATGCGTGCCGTGCAGGGTGGCAGGCAAGGTTGCGGCATCGTTGGCGACAACCAGATCGCCAGGATCGAATAACGCCCCGAGGTGAGCCCGCGGCAGGTCACTCATGGTGCCATCCGCCTCAACGACGAGCAGCCTGGCCGGTTGCGGATCGAGGCGTTCAGCGGCGGTCACGCGAGGGCTCCTGCGGTAAGCGCATCGTGACCCGGCAACGCGTGGAGCATCTTTTCGATGATCTCGGCAGCGGCCAGCTCAGGGTCTTTCAAGGTCGACGGATCGGCGTCCGGTAGCGCCAGCGCGTGCAGCGGGGTGTCCATATCGCCAGGGTCGGGCGCGAGAAACCGTATTCCATCTGATTTCGACTCCTCGTCCCAAATCGCCGTCAGATGGGCAAGCGCTGCCTTGCTCGCGCCGTATGCGCCCCAGCCGGGATAGGCGTTGACAGCCGCGTCGCTGGAGATGTTGATCACCAGCGCGCCGCGGCCCTCGCGCGCGGACGCGGCAAGCGCACCGAACAGGGCTTTCGTCAGCCGGAAGACGCCGAGAACGTTGACTACGAGCGCCGCTTCCAGCTCCTCGCATTCCGTATCGGCAAGAAGCGCCAGAGGCATGGGACCGAGGCTCGATGCATTGTTGATCAGGACGTCGACCCCGCCAAGATTGGCAGTGATCTGCATGGCGATCGGATAGATGTCTTCCTTCTTGCCGATGTCGGCGACAATGCCATGCGCGCCCGTCTCGGCTGCGACACGTTCGACATTCGCCGCGGTGCGGGCGACGAAGGCAATGCTCGCACCCTTCTCGGCAAGCTGCCGCACAAGCGCCAGTCCGAGGCCGGAAGTGCCGCCGGTGATCCCTACACGAAGTCCTTGAAGATCGATATTTCCCAGCATCGCGGTGCTCCTTCAATGGGTACGCGTAACTGCTACAAGTTCAAGTGAACTTGAAGTCAAGAGAGCTTCGTGGTTTTATTTGTGCATGGATTCGATGCTTACAATCACCGACGTGTCACGACGCAGCGGCGTTGCCTCATCAGCTCTTCGCTTCTATGAGGAGCGTGGATTGATCTCATCCGAGCGCGCCGGCTCGGGACATCGACGCTACCATCGTTCTGCATTGCGGCGGATCGCTTTCATCGTATTTGCACAGCGGATCGGGCTGACCCTTGAGGAGATCGGCGCCGAGCTCGCTAAGCTGCCGGTCGATCGCGTGCCGTCGCGTCGGGATTGGTCGCGGCTGTCGAGCGCGTGGGCAAAACGTATCGACGAGCGCATAGCCGAGCTACAGCGCCTGCGGTCCGGTCTTGGCGAATGCATCGGTTGCGGCTGCCTGTCGATCGACCGATGTCGGTTGGCGAACCCTGCCGACGTGGCAGGGCGCAAAGGGCCGGGGGCGAGGTATTGGCTGGGGTGAATGAGCCTCGACGCGACCGTCGGTTTGGAAGACACAGAGGCCATCCCCTGTGTTGGCGATTTAGGCCAGAGCCTCGCCCAACGGCGATTTACCAGCGACGCGGCACGGCGATGGGTGAGCCAGGCTTGCATGTCGACGTAATCTCGGAATCGATCAACAATCCGATCCGCCTGGTGATCGGCTGGTCGATGATCGATCCAACGAGCTTGCCGCCAGGATCGATCATCCTGGCCTATTGGTTCGGAAGCGCTGTTCCTTATGGCGGCCAAGCGCTTGTCGGAATATGACGAGATCGTCGCGTCACATGGCAAGGGGCTGCTTACGCGCTACCGGACGAGTTTCGCGCACTATGCACAGGTCTCGCTGACCGCCTCCTGCATTGCCTATTCACTGTATTCGATTGCTCATGCCCCTTTCGCAACGGCATTGAAGCGCTATGCTGTCAGTACAGAACGAGCAAGAGAATAACATGATACGGTCACGGCAGAGCGAGCTACACGAACGGATCACGATCATTGGCGACGTCAAATCCGCCTCGTTCGTCCCGTGGATTCGCCGTCATGCCGATAAGCTCGGCCTCTCCCAGAATTTTCTGCATGCCGGCGCCGAACGGATCGAGCTCGAGGTCGCAGGACCTGTCGAACTGATCGACATGCTTGAAATGGGATGTTCACTTGGGCCGATCGACGTCTGGGTGGACGAAATTCAGCGCAGGATTGTAAATGCCACAGACACACCGCCGCCGGAACAGCACCCAAGCTGATGCCCTTTATTTAATCATTGTTGCCAATGCGAATTTTTTATGCAAGCCTCCGAGACTGAGATTGCAAAGCTTGGGAACCCGCGCTACATCAGCAGTGTCAAGCCACTGGCAAGATTGAGGAAATAACCGTCATGCCTTCCGATACGGCCGGCTCCTGGACGCCTGTCGCGCTTTCTGCCGATCTGCCGCCGGCAACCGTCATCCCGGCCTGGACCCCGTTAGGAGCGATCGCTCTCTGGCGTAGCCAGTCCGGATGCGCATCGGCCTCGTCGGACCGTTGTCCGCATCGCGGGATGCGGTTGTCGCACGGCTTCGTGCGAGGCGAGGTGCTCTCCTGTATCTATCATGGCTGGAGCTACTCTTCGGCGGGAGGATGCGTTCGTATCCCGGCCCATCCCGATCTCGTGCCGCCGGACACGATTCGGGTGGCTGTTCAGCGGGTCGAGGAATCGGACGGCATCGTCTGGGTGGCGGGCGGCGAACCCGCAATGCCGCCGCCACGCCTCGATCATCTCGTGCCGATACGCTCGCTGACGCTCAACGCCGACATAGCGGCAATCGAAGCGGCAGCCGGCGGGAAAGCCGATGCGGACGGGCTGATTCAAGTCGCCGACTGTCCCTGGGTCCGTCTGCTGCCGGCGGCGCAGATCGGGTGCACTCTGATTCATGTGCTGGTCGAACAGGAGCGCAGCGTCGCAGATCGGGTTACGGCGTCCCGCATCGCCGAAGCCGTCCGCCGCCGGGCTGAAACAGGCCAGAAGGATGTCGCATGAAAGGGGCTGGCGCGATGATCGACGAATGGTACCCGGTCGGCCTCTTCAGCGGGCTCACCGAGGCAGGAAGCAAGACCGCTTTGATGGGCGAGCCCATAGAGGTGATACGCACGTCTGACGGCGCGGCGCGGGTCACATCGGGCGAAGGACGTGCCCTGCCGGTCAGCGTCCGCTATGGTCATGTATGGTCTTCTCTCGGCACCCCCGCCAAGGAGCTTTTTGCCATTCCCGAAGCGGATCAGCCCGGCCGCCGCTTCGTCGACGTCGGGGTCGTGCGGGTGCGCTGCTCCCCCTTAAGAGCAGTCGAGAACTTCCTCGACATCGCGCATTTTCCCTTCGTCCATACCGATATTCTCGGAGCCGAGCCCCATACGGAAGTTCAAAATTATAAGGTGGAGATCCGCGAGAAGGAGGATGAAGTCTGGGCGACGCAGGTGAAGTTCTACCAGCCGCAGGCTGCAAAGTCGGCAACGGGCGGAATTACCACTGAATATATGTACCGCGTGCCGGCTCCGACCTGCTCGGTGCTTTACAAGACCTGCCCTCCCCGCCCGGGAGAATGGGATGTCATTACCCTGTTCGTCCAGCCGCTTGCGGAGGATCTTTGTGACGTATGGCCGTGGATGGCCCTCTTCGACGACGTGACGCCAATGACAGACCTCATCCATTTTCAGCAGATGATTTTCCTGCAGGATCGGTCGATCCTCGAAAACCAGATCCCGGCACTTCTGCCGCTCGATCCCGGCATGGAAATCCCGACCAGGGCCGACATGACATCGATCGCTTACCGGCGCTGGCTGAAGCGCCACAACTACCTCTATGGCGCGCAGCTGGTCGCACAATGAAGCTTTACGACTACATTCTATCGCCGAGCTGTTACAAGATCCGCCTGATGGCTGCGATCCTCGGTGTCAAGCTGGACATCCGGCCGGTCGATTTCCATCCCGGCTTCGAACACCGCGGTCCTGAGCTTCTGGCCCTAAATCCGGCAGGCTCCATCCCGATCCTGGTGGATGGCGAACTCGTCCTGACCGAATCCTCGGCCATGCTCGCCTTTCTCGCCGCCCAAAGCGGGCCCGACTGGCTGGGTAGAGACGCGCCGCAGGAGACGGCGCGCGTGCAACAATGGCTCTCTTTTTCGCATCGGCTGACGACAAATCTCGGCGGCGCACGGCTGCACCAGATGCTTCTGCGCCCCGGCAATATCGAGTCCCTGCAGGCACAGGGGGTCGCGGCGCTGCGCGAACTCGAAGCCGGGCTTTTTGAGCAACGGCTCCGCGACATGCGGTTCCTGGCATCCGACCGCGCAACGATCGCCGACATCGCCTGCTTTCCCTATGTGGCGCTCGCGCCGGATGGCGGAATTTCGCTCGATCCCTATCCGAACATCCGGCTTTGGCTGCGCGCCATCCGCAGCCTTGAAGGTTTTATCGAAATGCCCGGCATCCACCGGCTGCACGAATTGAAGCCCGACCCTCATCCCGTCAACGGGGGGAAGTGAGATGGCGGGCTATCTCCTGAAGAATTGCGCGGCCATTATCGTCGACGAAGGCAGCGGACCGGCCGTGCGCCGGAACGCCGATCTGCTGACCAATGGTCCGGCAGTCCAGGCGATCGGCGTGGACCTGGCGCAGGAGGCCCTGCCTGCCGACACGATCATTCAGGATGCATCCGGCTGGTTTGTCTATCCGGGCCTCGTCAACACCCATCACCACTTCTTCCAATGCTTCGTGCGCAATCGGGCCGATCTCGATTGGACGAAACTCTCGGTCATCGAATGGCTCGATCGGATCTACCCGATCTTCTCACGGCTGAACGAGGATTGCTTCTATCATTCGTCGGTCACGGCCATGGCCGAGATGATCAAGCACGGCTGCACCACGGCTTTCGACCATCAATATTGCTTTCCCCGGCACGCCGGAAAGCGTCTGATCGATCGCCAGTTCGAGGCAGCCGAACTTCTCGGCATGCGCTTCCACGCCGGACGCGGCGGCAATACCCTGCCGAAATCCGAGGGCTCGACGATCCCGGACGCCATGCTGGAAACCACGGACGAGTTCATCGCCGATTGCGCCCGGCTGATCGATAGCTACCACGATGCCGGCGCCTTCAGCATGCGGCAGGTGGTCGTTGCCCCCTGTCAGCCGGTCAATTGCTACCGCGAAACCTTCGTCGAGTCGGTCGCCCTCGCCCGTGATCGCGGCGTCCGGCTGCACACGCATGTCGGTGAAGGCGAAAGTCCCGTCATCCAAGCACGGCATGGAATGCGTACGGTCGACTACTGCACCGAACTCGGCTTTGCCGGGCCCGACAGTTTTTATGCTCACTGCTGGGAGCTGACACACGATGAACTGCGCAAGATGGCGGCAACCGGCACGGGTGTCTCCCATTGCCCCGAACCGGTCTATCTGGTCGGCGCCGAAGTCACGGATATTCCCGCGATGTCGGCTTTCGGCCTGCGGATCGGCCTCGGCTGCGATGGTGCTGCTTCAAACGACAATTCCAACCTCATGCACTGCATCCACTCTGCCTATATGCTGCAGTGCCTGGCGGCTTCGACACGCGCCCATCCGGTTCCAGCGCCGGTCGATTTCCTGAACTATGCGACCACGGGCGGCGCAAGCCTGCTTGGCCGCAGCGATATCGGCCGGCTTGCTCCCGGCATGGCCGCCGACCTCTTCGCGATCGATACGAGGCGGATGGATTATGTCGGAACCCGCCATGACCCGTTGAGCCTGATTGCCAAGGTCGGGATCGGCATGCCGACCGATCTGACCATGATCAACGGGCGCATCGTCTGGCAGGCCGGTGAGTTTGTCGGCCTCGATGAGGGACAGCTTTTCGCCGCTGCGGAAGCGGCGCTTTCAACCTTAAGATTTTAGAACCAAAAGAGGGAACTGACATGTCCAACAATCTCACCCGCAGAACACTGATGAAGAGCGCGGCGGCAGCCGGTCTCGCGACGGCCTTTGCCGGCCGCCCGGCGCTTGCCGCCGACGAACCGCTCGGCATCGCGCTCGTCATTCCCTCGCCTATCGGCGACGTCGGCTGGGGCCATGCGCTTGCCGCCGGGATCGACCCGATCAAGGCCGCCTATGGCGACAAGGTGAAGGTCACGGTTATCGAGAACATCGCCGAAGGCCCGGACGCCGACCGAATCATGAACAAGACCGTCGCCGACGGAAACCATTTCCTGATCGCCGGCTCCTTCGGCTACCAGAATGGTGCGCTGCAGATTGCCCGTCGCAATCCCAAGGTGACCGTCCTGCATGCCTCAGGGTTCCAGGTCGCACCAAACTTCTCCCCCTTCGCAGCCAAATATTTTCAAGGAACCTACCTGCTCGGGATGGCGGCGGCGGCCGTTTCCAAGACCGGCAAACTCGGCTCGGTGTCGGCCTTTGCCATTCCCGAGCTGATCACTTCCATCAACGCCTTCACGCTCGGCGCGCAGGCCGTCAAGCCTGATATCGAGGTGTCCGTCGTCTGGGTCAATTCCTGGTTCGATCCGGCCAAGGAGCAGGAAGCCACCAAGGCGCTGATGTCGCAGGGTTGCGACGTCATCTTTTCCAATGCGCAGGACACGCCTTCGGTGATCTCGGCCTGCGAGGAAGCCGGCGTCTATTCCTTCAACCTCAACTCGTCGATGAAGAAATATGCCGAGAAGACCTATCTGGGCTGCGTCGCAACCGACTGGTCACCTTTCTTCAAGGCGTCGGTCGACGCCCATCTTGCCGGCACCTTCAAGGGCGCCAACACCTTCCTCGGCGTTGCCGACAAGGTGGTCGAAGTCGTCGACTGGAACCCGGCAATCCCAGCCGATACGATGACCAAGATCAAGGAAATCGAGACAAAGATTGCCGATGGCAGCTTCTCGCCGTTCACCGGTCCGATTACCAAGGCTGATGGCAGCGAAGGTGTCGCTTCGGGGACCACGCTGACGGACGCCCAGATCGTCGCGATGGATTGGCACGTCAAGGGTGTTACGACGCCATTGCCGAAGTAAGCCATGCCGAGCCCGCTCCTGTCGCTGCGCGGCATTACCAAGAGCTATGGCCCGGTCGATGCCAATCAGCAGATCGATCTCGACGTCGCTCCACGATCCATCCATGCCATCCTCGGAGAAAACGGGGCTGGCAAGTCGACCCTGATGAAGCTGATTTACGGCGTCGAGCAGCCAGACAGCGGCACCGTCGCCTGGAATGGACAACCCCTCAGCCTTGCCTCTCCCGCAGAGGCAAGGCGCGCCGGTATCGGCATGGTTTTCCAGCATTTCTCGCTGTTCGAGAGCCTGACGGTCGTCGAGAACATCCGCCTGATCGTGTCCGGCAAAAAGAGCGAGCTTTCGGAGCGCATTCGCAAGCTCGGGCATGAGTTCAGCCTTGAGGTCGATCCGCGCGCCTACGTCCATTCGCTTTCCGTCGGCGAAAGGCAGCGGGTGGAGATCATTCGATGCCTGATGACCGATCCGAGACTGCTCATCCTTGACGAGCCCACCTCGGTGCTACCGCCGCAGGCGGTGGAAAAGCTGTTCGAAACATTGCGCCGGCTGCGGGACGGTGGCGTGTCCATCCTGTTCATCTCTCACAAGCTGGAAGAGATCCAGTCGCTCTGCGATCGCGCGACGATCCTGCGCGGCGGACGCGTGACCGGTCACGTCGATCCCCGTGAGCATGATGCCCACGAGCTTGCTCGCATGATGATCGGCCGCGACATGCCGGAACCGATGCCGGCGCTGCCTCTGGTCGAAGGTGAAAAGCGCCTGGAACTGGTCGGGCTCGATTACCGGGCGGATCCTTTCGCCGTGCCGCTTTCCAATGTCAGCCTCACCGTGCGCGCCGGCGAAATCCTCGGCATTGCCGGGATTTCGGGAAATGGTCAAAGCGAACTCGCAGCGCTGATTTCTGGTGAAACCCTGTTGCCGCGAGATCAGCGCGACCAGATTTTCATGATGGGCCAGGATGTCGGCGCACTCGACTCTGCCGCCCGCCGGCGGCTCGGTTTCGCCTTCGTCCCGGAGGATCGGCTCGGCCGCGGCGCGGTTCCCGAAATGTCGCTTACCCTCAATGGCCTGCTGACCGCCCATCCACTGAAACTCGTCAGGCATGGCCTGCTCGATACCGCAAGGGCGAGAGCCTTCACCGATAACTGCATCCGAGACTTTGACGTGCGCACGCGCGGTCCAGGGGCAGAGGCCGGGTCGCTTTCCGGCGGCAATCTACAGAAATTCATCGTCGGACGCGAAATCATGCTGGCGCCGAAGCTTCTTTTCCTCGCCCAGCCGACCTGGGGCGTCGATATCGGCGCGGCCGCCGCAATCCGCAAGCGGCTCATGAGCCTTCGCAATGAAGGCATGGCGATCCTCGTCATTTCCGAGGAGCTCGAAGAACTGTTCGAACTGAGCGACTTTATACAGGTCCTGCACCATGGCACGCTGAGCCCGCCGCTGGTCACGCGTGACACCAACCCGGAAGAGATCGGCCGATACATGATTGGAGCCCAGCCGCAGCGCCAGAAAGCCACCGCATGAGCAGACCCTTCCTCGCCGCGCTGCCCATTCTGGTCCGCCGGGAGCGGGCATCGCTTGCCGCCACCCTCCTGGCTCCGCCCATAGCCCTCATCGTCACCGTCATTCTCAACCTCGGACTTTACGTCGTCATGGGGCGCGATCCGGCTGCGGTCGTCCATGCGATGCTGATCGAGCCCTTCTTCTCGTGGGCGTCGTTTTCGGAAGTGCTGCTGAAGACCGGTCCGCTGCTCCTCATAGCGCAGGGGCTGGCGATCGGCTTTCGTGCCAAGGTCTTCAATATCGGTGCCGAAGGACAATTCGTCCTCGGTGCGATCTTCGCCTCCGCCATTCCGATCTGGTGGCCCGACGCAACCGGCCAATGGATCTGGCCGGCAATGCTGCTGTTCGGTGCGATGGGCGGTGCATCCTGGGCGTCACTCACCGCCTTCTGGCGCGTCAGGCTCAATGCCAACGAAATTCTCGTTTCGCTGATGCTAAGTTTTGTCGCCGTGCAGCTCCTCAATTATCTGCTGCTCGGCCCCTGGAAGGATCCGAACGGCTTCAATTTCCCGCAGTCCGTCATGTTCCAATATGACGCGATGGTGCCGATCCTGATCGAGGGAACGCGCGTCAATGTCGCGCTCATCCTCGCCTTTCTCCTGTCGATCGCCGCTTGGGTCTTCATGCAGAAGAGCTTCATCGGCTACAAATTGCAGGTCGGCGGACTGGCGCCGCGCGCGGCAAGCTATGCCGGCTTCCGGGAAAGCTGGGCAATCTGGCTTTCGCTGCTGATCGGTGGAGCTGCAGCCGGTCTTGCCGGTGCAGCCGAAGTCGCCGGCCCTCTCGGCCAGCTGCAACGCTCGATCTCAACCGGATACGGTTATGCGGCGATTATCGTCGCCTATCTCGGCGGTCTGCACCCGATCGGCATCGTAATCTCAGCGATCGTCATGTCCGCGCTCTACATCGGCGGCGACAACGCCATGGTCTCCGCCAATCTGCCGGTTGCGGCGGTCCGAGTTTTCCAGGGCAGCCTGCTCCTTGCCTATCTGGTGTCCATCGCTTTCGCGCGCTACCGTCTAGCCTGGCGGCCTGCAGCGATGAGGAGCCCGACATGAACGCCGTCGAGTTCGTTCTGGCCGGCATGCTGGCGGCAGCGACGCCCTTTCTGCTGGCCGCCCTCGGAGAACTTGTCGCCGAGCGTGCCGGCGTTCTCAACCTCGGCGTCGAGGGGCTGATGGCATTTGGCGCCGTCATCGCCTTCATCATCGTCTTTCATGGCGGCGGCCATTTTCTGGCCTTTCTCGCCGCCGGTCTCGGCGGCGCTCTGTTGTCCTTGGTCTTTGCGGCGGTCGTCCTCGGCTTCAACGCGAACCAGGTCGCAACCGGGCTTGCGATCGGCATTCTCGGACAAGGCCTGTCGGCACTGTTCGGCAAGACCTATGAGAGCCTGACGGTCAAAGCCCTGCCGAAAATTTCCATTCCCGGTCTCTCCGATATTCCCGTCCTCGGTGGCCTGTTTAGCCAGGATATCGTCGTCTGGCTTTCTCTGCTCGTGACGGTTGCCATCTGGGCGATGTTTGCCTACGGCAAGGTTGGCCTGATCATCCGCGCCGTCGGCGAAAACCCGAAAGCGGCGCATGCTATCGGCTATCCGGTCATCGCCATCCGCTTCGCCGCGGTCGCGGTCGGTGGCATGATGGCGGGCTTTGCGGGCGCCTATGCAGCGACGATCTACACGCCGCTCTGGGCCGATGGGATGATCGCCGGCCGCGGCTGGATTGCGATTGCACTGGTGGTCTTCGGAACCTGGCTGACCGGCCGCATCTTTCTGGGCGCATGCCTGTTCGGCGCAGTCTCGCTGATGGGGCTTGCCGCCCAGGCAACCGGCCTCGACGTCTCGTCGCAGCTGCTCGCATGCCTGCCCTATCTGGTGACGATCATTGTGCTCGGCATCATTTCGGCGGACCGCCGCCTGCTCAAACTCAACGGCGTCGCCTCGCTCGGCGAGCCGTTCGAGCGATCATGATGACGCCCGTCGGAGCCGATGACAGCTGAGAGCAGCGTCAACTTGCTTTCGGGAAAGCGATCACGAACTGCCGAAGCAGGGCTAGGGTCCCACGTCACTCGAGGTCGGATTTCTTGCGACCCCGCGCTTCAAATTCGACGAGCAGCGACTTGAGTTCGACCTCCCGGACGCGTCGCGCCGCTTCATCCGGGCTGACCCATTCGAGAATACGCTGACCGTGCTCCTTAAAGTCATTGCTGAGTTCGGTCACTTCAATCTGAAACACGTCGACAATGCATGGCGCCACATCGCCGTCGTCAAGTTCTTTCAGATAAGTATAGCGGCCAACAGGTTTCTTCCTCACAGTTCCGTGCACGCCTGCCTCCTCCCAGGCTTCTACCGCCGCCGCTTCGAATGGCTTCTTCCCTTTCATCGGCCACCCCTTCGGTATGACCCAGCGCGCGCGCTCGCGCGACGTGATGACCAGTATTTCGATCTTCGGTCCGCCATTGCAATAGCGAAAACAGAGGGCGCCATACTGTTGGCGGAACGCGCCGGCAAATAACTTCGCAGGATCCGCCGCGAGCTGACGCAGCAATGGCTGAGACTTGTCTGGCCGAGTCTTGCTGCGTCGCTTTATAGGTTTCATGGCGGTCCGGTTTCAATTCATCCCGTGGCCGGGCCTGGTTTCTTGTGGCACTTACTTCTTTCGCTCTCAGCCCGCCGGCGCTTCATTGGCCCGTGGTCCTGGCATTCAGGATCGTCCCGGCAATATCGGCAAAACCAAGTCCCGCGGGCTGGGAGGAGATCCATCTCGGCACATGCTGCAGATGCGGAAGAACAGGAAGGATATTGCCGACGCCGAAAGAGTTTCGGATGAAGCCGAACATCGGCGCATCGTTTCGAGAATCGCCGACGAACGCCGTGACGGATGGCAATTCTACGGGGTCGACCCCGAATAAGCTTGTCAGGACGCGCTCGCTCATGGCGCGTTTGTCATAATCGCCAATCCAGGTGTTGATGTGGATGGAACTGATGGCGACGGTCCCGCCGATTGCCCTGATATCGGATGCCAGATCTTCGACAGCCTGCGCTTCATGACCTTGAATGTCGATTGCCACGTCAGCCAGGCGGAACACCTGGTCGTGGGCGATCTTGAATGTGTCCCCCCTTTCCGAGATCAGTCTTTCGATCGTTTCCAGATGCTGACGTTGACGCTCGCCCTGCAATGCGCGGTTCTCCCAGAAATCGAAAACAACCTGACCGCTGCGGCGGGTGACGCAATAAGCACCACTTTCGCCGATGACCGCGGCAACGGGCCAGGCACGGATGATGTGTTCGCACCAGCCGGCTGAACCACCCGTGACCGGAACGACGGCGATGCCGGCCCGGCTGAGTTCCCAAAGGGCGTCATAGGTGCGCGGCAGAAGTTTACCCTCTGTCGTCAGCGTGTCGTCGATATCGGTGAGGAGATAACGCACATGCTGCAATTCATGTGCAGAGGGCGCCAGATTAACGAAGGTCATGTCAAGTCCTCGCCGCAGGTTACCACCTCCATGCTGCTATCGGCGAGCACACTGGCGACGGACGGATCGGCCGGCAGCCGATCCGTGTAAAAGCGGGTTATTTTATTGAAAGGTGCCACGCGCACCGCCGCATGGCGGGTCCACTTGCTGACGTCTGCAGCCAGGAGCCGCGTTTGCGAATTCTCCAGAAGCGCGTTGGTGATCTGCGCCTCGCTATAGCTGAAGTCCATCAGGCCGTTCACCGGGCTCAGCGCACCGGCACCGACGACTGCATAGGTCGCATAGAATTTTTCGACGAATTTGATCACATCGCTGCCCACGACGTCGCGGTCGTCATGGCGCAGCAGGCCGCCGGTGAGATGGACCTCGACACTCGGTGATTCGCAAAGGGTCAGAGCGACATGGATGTTATTGGTGATAACGGTCAGCCCCTGGTGATCGCGCAACGCCTCTGCCACGAATTGAACCGTGCTGCCGATCCCCAGGAATACCGTCGCATCCGGGCCGATATCGGCGGCGACCCGCTTGGCGATCAGCCGCTTGGCGCGCCGGTTCAGTTGGGCGCGAGCGTTGAGGGAGATATTGCTGCCTTCGACCGGCACACCCACACCGCCGTGAAAGCGGCGGGCGTGCCCGAGATCACACAGGGCGTTGATATCACGGCGGATTGTCTGGGTCGTCAGATCGTACCGGCGCGCCAGATCATCGATATACTGGACACCTTCGGTTTCGATCAGCGCAAGTATTTCGCGTTGTCGGCTCGATATGACCCGCTGGCCCATCGCTATTTCCTATGAGAGATAGACACTTGGGTCGTCTGTTATCACACCGGTCAAGCCGACAGGCCAAAAAGATGCGAGGAGCTTCGGGTCATTGCAGGTCCATGCCCGGACCTTGATCCCCTGCTGCGCCGCCTCCTCGAGGAATCCGATGCTGAGAGACTTGTATCCGAGGTGGACCGTTCCTGCGGGAATGGATTTGAGAACGTCACTCCAGTCATCCGGCAGTTTGCTCCACAACATCGCAAGCTCGTAACTCGGATCAATTTCGTGCATGCGCCTGAGCGCCGCCGCGTCGAAGCTCGATATCATGATCCTGGTCTGCGGCGCGCGCGCCTTCAGATGTTCGTCAACGGTTTTCACCAGTTGGTCGAGAGATTTGTGATGCGCGTGCTGCTTGATCTCGACATTGGCGTTCAGCCCCAGCTCACCCAATGCGGACAGGACCCGGGCCAGGGTCGGCAGGGGTTCGCCCTTGAAGCGCGGATCGAACCACGCGCCGGCGTCGATCTTCTGCAGGTCGGATGCGGTGAGATCGCTGAGCTTGCCGGTCGATGACGAGCAACGGTCGACCGAGCCGTCGTGGATGACGACCGCGGTTCCATCGCCAAGGAGCGCGACGTCGAGTTCGACCCATTCGGCACCCTGGTCGGCAGCCGCCCGAAAAGCGGCGATCGTGTTTTCGGGCGCGACAGCGGATGCGCCTCGATGTGCTTGAACCTCACTGCGGCCCGGGCCGGATCGCGGTTCTGACTTTAGCATGTCTTTCTCTTCCCTCACTTTTCGACGCTGCAGATGTCGGATCGGGCAATCCGGCCGTTTCAGTCCGTCCGTCGTCCAGTCTTGCTGTTGAAGGGATGTATCTGATCGATCCGCGCGAAGATCTCGATTCCGGCAGTCTCGGCGAAGTCCGGCCGGCCCTGAACCGTCAGGACGACCGTCTGCTGGCCCTCCCCCAGTCTGACATGCAGGTGGCTTTCGCCGCCGATCGGCTCGAGCAACTCGACAATGGCGTTCAGACGAACGGAAGGCTCGGCAGGCTTTGATATGAGAAGAGCATCTGGCCTGAGACCGACGATGTCAGTCTCGTCTGGCAATGCCAGGGCATCCCCGGCATCGGCTACACCCAGCACCTCGATCGGCACGAGGTTCATCGGCGGCGAGCCGATGAAACCGGCAACGAACAAACTTGCCGGACGGTCGTATACTTCGACCGGCGTTCCCACTTGTTCGACCAGTCCGCCATTCATGACGACGAGCCTGTCGGCAAGCGTCATCGCCTCGAGCTGGTCATGGGTAACGTAGATGCTGGTGGTCCTCAGCCGGCGCTGCAGCCGGCGTATTTCGACCCGCATCTGGACGCGCAGCTTGGCATCGAGATTGGACAGAGGCTCGTCGAATAGAAACGCCGCCGGTTCACGCACGATGGCCCGTCCCATCGCGACGCGCTGGCGCTGTCCGCCCGACAATTCGCGCGGCTTGCGATCCAGCATCGGACCGATTTCGAGGATGTCGGCGGCCTCCTTGACGCGGCGATCGATTTCCGCGCGCGGCGTGCCGCGGTTCTTCAAGCCATATTCAAGGTTTCCGCGCACGGTCATATGCGGATAAAGCGCGTAATTCTGGAACACCATGGCGATATCGCGCTCGGCCGGTTCCGCCTTGTTGACGTTGCGGCCGCCGATTTCAACCTGGCCGCCGGTGATGGACTCCAATCCCGCGATCATGCGAAGCAAAGTTGACTTGCCGCAGCCGGAAGGGCCGACGAGCACGATGAATTCGCCGTCTTCGACAGCCAGGCTGATGCCTTTGACGACAGGAACCGAACCATAGTTTTTCTTGACGTCGACGATATTGATCGGGGCCATTTCATTTCTCCGTTTCGACCAGGCCTTTGACGAAAAGGCGTTGCATGGCGACGATGACGAGGACGGGCGGCAAGGCGGCCAGGATGACCGCTGCCATGACGAGATTCCAGCGCGGCTCGGCATCGGCAACCGCGGCCATGCGCTGAATGCCCATGACGACGGTGTAGAGACTCTGGTCGGTCGTGACGATGAGCGGCCACAGATACTGGTTCCAGCCGAGCACGAACAGGATGATGAACAAGGCTGCGATGTTGGTCACCGACAGCGGCAACAGGATATCGCGGAAGAATTTCAGCGGCCCTGCGCCATCGACGCGCGCAGCCTCCATCAACTCGTCGGGCACGGTGAGGAAGAACTGACGAAACAGGAAGGTCGCGGTTGCGGATGCGATCAGTGGAATGATGAGCCCGCCATAATTGTTCAGCATTCCGAGGTCGGCGACCACCTTGTAGGTCGGCACGATGCGCACCTCGACCGGTAACATCAGGGTGATGAAGATCATCCAGAAGGCGAGCGTGCGAAAAGGAAATCGAAAATAGACGATGGCGAAGGCGGAAAGGATGGAAATGGCAATCTTTCCAACGGCCACACCGACGGCCATGATCAACGAATTGAGCAGCATCGGCCCGATCGGCGGGGCGCCGGAACTCGTCATCCCCGATGACAGCATGGTCGAATAGTTCTCGATGATGTGTGGTCCCGGCATCAGCGGCACCACGCCGGACAGAAAGTCATTGGGGCCGTGGCTCGAAGCTATGAAGGCGATGTAGACCGGGAAGATCACGATCGTGACGCCGAGGATGAGGACGAGGTGAGCCAGGAAATTCAGGAACGGACGATTTTCAACCACCTTTGACGCTCCTCAATATTGCACGCGGCGTTCGACGAAGCGGAACTGGACCGCGGTAAGAGCAACAACGATGACCATGAGTATGACCGACTGCGCTGCAGAGGAGCCCAGGTTGAGGCCGATGAAACCGTCGAAGTAAACCTTGTAGACGAGAATTTCGGTAGCGCGCGCCGGTCCGCCTTGCGTCGTCGCATGAACGATGCCGAAGGTATCGAACATTGCGTAAACGATGTTGATGACGACCAGATAGAAAGTTGTCGGCGAGATCAACGGGAATATGATCGTCCAGAAGCGCTTCACCGGCCCGGCTCCGTCGATGGCGCCGGCTTCCTGGAGCGAGCGCGGCACGGATTGCAGCGCGGCCAGGAAAAACAGAAAATTATAGGAAATTTGCTTCCAGGTGGCGGCGATCACGATCAGGACCATCGCATTATCCGGGTTGATCAGATGGTTCCAACTGATCCCCATGCTGCGAAGCGTATAAGCGACGATGCCGATCGACGGGTTGAACATGAACCACCAGAGTATGCCGGCAATCGCAGGCGCCACCGCGTAAGGCCAGATCAGCAAGGTCGAATAGATGCGGGACGTCCGCAGCACACGCATGGCGGCGGCGGCCAGAGTGAGCGCAATCATCGTCGACAGGACCGTCACCGAGACGGCGAAGACCAGCGTGTGGCCGAAGGCATCCATATAGAGCGGGTCGGCGAAGAGCCGGCGATAATTCTGGAACCAGACGAAGTTCGTTTTGAAACCGAACGCGTCCTGGCGAAGGAATGATTGCCAAAAGGCGGTTGCGGCCGGCCAGAGGAAGAAGACGACGGTGATCAGAAGCTGGGGAGCGATAAGCAGATAAGGCAAAACCTTATTGGGAAAGACGGTCCGTTTCGTTTGCATGGGCCCTCACAGAATGACGGAGAAGGCAGGGGCGCCGGTTTTGCCGCCCCTGCCTTGAGCCCTTAATTGGCAGCTTCGAAATCGCGAAGCTGTTGATTGCCGCGTGAAACGACGGAATCGACCGCTTCCTTCGCTGTCTTCTTTCCGCCCAGCAATGCCGCGAATTCGTCATCGATGATGCCGCGGACCTGCACGTAGTTGCCGAAGCGGATGCCCTTGGAATTTTCGGTCGGCGTCACGCGTGTCAACTGCTTGATACCGACATCTGCGCCGGGATTCTTTTCGTAAAATCCCTGCTCCTGGCTCAGCTTATAGGCAGCCTCGGTGATCGGAAGATAACCTGAGAACTGATGCCAGTCGGCCTGAACTTCCGGCTTCTGCAGATAGGTGTAGAATTTTGCAACGCCCTTATATTCTTCCTCCGGGCGCCCCTTCAGCGTCCAGAGTGTGGCGCCGCCGATGATCGAGTTGAGCGGCTGCTTGATGACGTCGTCATAATAGGGAAGCGGCGCAAAACCGACTTTGAAAGCTTTGGCGTTGTTGATGACGCCGGCCCGGCCGGCGGACGAGTTCATGTACATCGCGCATTCCTGAGAGTAGAACATCGGAGGCGCGTTATCACCGCCGACCGGTCCGCCGAATTTGAAGAGCCCCTCGTCCTGCCATTTCTTAAGATTCCCCCAATGGCGGATCGTCAGGTCATTGTTGAAGGTGAATTCCGCATCCAGACCGCCGAAACCGTTGGCCTTGGTGGAGTAAGGCTTATCGTGCAGGGCATTGAGATTTTCGGTCTGGATCCAGGAGATCCAGCCGCTGGTGAAGCCGCACTTGGCAGCGCCTGACTTGATGATCGTGCGCGAGAAGGCTTCCACCTCAGCCCAGGTCTTTGGCGGCGTCTCGGGATCGAGCCCGGCCTTCTTGAAGACATCCTTATTGTAATACAGGATCGGCGTGGACGAATTGAAGGGCAGAGACAGGACGTTGCCGCTGGTGTCGGAGTAGTAGCCGACGACGGGCGCAATGAACTTGTTCTGGTCCCAGGGCTCGCCTTCGTCCTTCATCAGTTCATAAACGGGATAAATGGCGCCCTGTGCCGCCATCATGGTGCCGGTGCCGACTTCGTAGACCTGTACGATGGCGGGCTGTTGGTTGGCGCGGAACGCAGCAATGGCGCCCGTCAGGGTTTCGTCGTAATTGCCCTTGAAAACCGGAACGATTTCATAATCGGACTGCGATGCGTTGAAGCCCTTGGCAATTTGCTCCAGCTTCGCGCCGTTCTCACCGCCCATCGCATGCCACCACTGGATCTTCGTGGCAGCCATCGCCGGAACGGACAAGGACAGGCAGGTCAATCCTGCGGACAGGAAAAAAGCGATCTTGTTCATGGTCTCTCCCACTTTCTCTCGGTCCGCAGCCTCCCGCTCCAGACGCGGGGATGGTAGCAGCCGAGTTTCACTTTGCAACAACCGAATGTTCAAATGAACATATTGAGCGCTCTAAGGCCGGAGGCGAACAGCCCCTCCGGGCTCAAAGCGTGATTGGCAGCACGGATTTCGCCGTCAGCCGCTCGGATGTCCAAATACAATGTTCAAATGAACGTCTTATGTCAGTTGGAGCAGAATTATCGTTCTGTCGAGGCCGCAGAAATCTGCCGCCGCGCCAGGTGCCGCCCACGTCAAGGCAAAATGGCCGCTGTGGCGAAATACACGAGTAGAAATATGCAACGAGCCTGCCAAGCGTTCAGCGCCGCCTCCATAACCGCTTCGCTGCATTGGAATGCGCGTCGCTGACAGCCAGAGACCTTCAAAAAACATGGGCCAAGCGGCTCCGCATCCGTGCAAACGCGCTTAGCCAGCTTCCCCTTTACGACTGCCTCAGACGGCTTGAACATGAGCTTTAACGCCGCTGCCTTTTTCTTTGCAGTTTCCGACATACATTAAATGCTATGTACGTTCCGCCGATTGGCACGCGGGGATTGAGGTGTTGGCGATGGCAACCGCCAATCTTCACTTTATTGTTTTTGCTGCTTTCAGCTTGGAGCTTCGGCGCACCGTCGGCGTCTGACCGCACGTCTGTCGTCCTCAAGGTGAACGGCGCCATTGGGCCTGCTATAGCTGACTACGTGGTACGAGGCATTCAGCGTGCTGGCGAACGTGAAGCGGTCTTGATCGTCCTGCAGATGGATACACCAGGTGGCCTTGACACCTCCATGCGGGAAATCATTCGCGCGATCCTTGCCTCGCCGGTGCCTGTCGCGAGCTTCGTCGCGCCAAGCGGGGCACGGGCTGCCAGCGCCGGCACCTATATTCTCTACGCAAGCCACATCGCGGTCATGGCGCCTGGCACCAATCTCGGCGCGGCGACACCAATCGCACTCGGCCTCAAGCCTTTGGGCGGTGATGAGGAACCCGAAAAGAAGCCGAACGAACCTAGCGGCAAGCAGCCGGTAGCTCCAGGCAATGCCCAGGAAGCAAAAGCCGTCAACGATGCCGTCGCTTACATTCGCGGGCTTGCGGAATTGCGCAATCGCAACGCCGACTGGGCAGAGCGTGCTGTCCGCGAAGCTGCGAGCCTTTCATCCACTGCGGCAGTGCGCGAACATGCCATCGATTTCATGGCGGTCGATGTCACCGATCTCCTTGCAAAGGCACAGGGGCACGTGGTGCGGGTCGGTCAAACGGACGTGCGGCTCGATACCGCCGGATTGGCCGTGCAGGAATTCGAGCCTGACTGGCGCACGCGCCTGCTGTCCGTCATTACCGATCCGAACATCGCAATCATCCTGATGATGGTCGGCATCTATGGCCTGATCTTCGAATTTCTCGCACCCGGGACAATGCTTCCTGGCACGATCGGCGGTATCTGCCTCCTCCTCGGGCTCTATGCTCTGGCATTGCTGCCAGTGAGTTTTGCCGCACTTGGGCTAATTTTGCTCGGCGTCGGATTGACTGTGGCTGAGGCGCATTCGCCAAGTTTCGGGGCATTTGGCATTGGCGGCGGGGTAGCCGTGATCCTGGGAGCAACCATATTGTTTGATACCGATATACCCGGCCTGGAGGTGTCGCGCCCCCTACTAGCCGCAATTGCAGTTGCAATTCTCGCCTTCAGTCTTGTCGTTGCTCGCCTGGCATTCACCTCGCGCTTGCGCCAGGTTGCCACTGGCGCAGAGGAAATGATTGGCATTTCCGGTAAAGTAGAGAGTTGGACCGGGCTCAGCGGGTACGTCATTGCGCATGGCGAACGCTGGAAGGCGGTTTCCGCCGAACCCCTTGTTGCTGGTGACCCTGTCAAGGTGACCGGTCGCAATGGGCTTGCGCTCGAGGTCGCCAGTCGTCCTCGGGAGACTTAACGGCACTCGGGAAGCAGGAGGAGAAGTCATGGATATGTTTACAGATCTTGCCTTCTATTCGGTGGTCATTATCATTTTGGTCGCCGTCCTCGCATCCGCGGTTAAGATCCTGAGGGAATATGAACGCGGCGTCGTGTTCACACTTGGCCGCTTTACCGGAGTCAAGGGACCCGGGCTGATTCTGCTCATCCCCTACGTCCAGCAGATGATCCGGGTCGACTTGCGCACGCGCGTACTCGATGTGCCTAGCCAGGACGTCATCTCACATGACAATGTTTCGGTGCGTGTCAGCGCGGTGATTTATTTCAGGGTTATCGACCCAGAGAAGTCGACGATACAGGTCGAGGATTTCATGATGGCAACAAGCCAGCTTGCCCAGACAACGTTGCGCTCGGTGCTCGGTAAGCACGATCTTGATGAAATGCTGGCAGAACGTGACAGGCTCAACTCCGATATTCAGGAAATCCTTGACACTCAGACCGACGCTTGGGGAATTAAAGTGGCCACTGTCGAGATCAAACATGTGGACATCAACGAGTCGATGATTCGTGCGATTGCCCGCCAAGCGGAAGCCGAACGCGAACGGCGCGCGAAGGTTATCAATGCCGAGGGCGAACAGCAAGCAGCAGCGAAGCTGCTGGAAGCGGCCGAAATTCTGGCAAAGCAGCCAGAGGCGATGCAACTTCGTTACCTGAGCACTTTGAACGTCATCGCCAGCGAGAAGGCTTCGACGATTTTATTTCCCTTCCCGATGGAGTTGGGCAATCTGATGGCCATTAAGCCAAAGTGATCGAACGGCACTGGCGTTGATTGATCCAGGCATAGATGTCAACCTCGGAGCAAAATGAGGCCACCTCCGGCCCGATCGAGATTGCGTTCCTCCAGGAGCCCGCCGTCCCCGGACGCCGCCCGACAGTGACGAGAGCCGGAGGTGTCTCATGCCGGCCATCTGACGTTTCGGCCAGCATTTTCCGCGTGGCGTCGAATTCTTCGGCCGCATGGATCAGCGCCTTGGAGGGAATGCAGCCGACCGTCAG
>NZ_VCHT01000027.1:0-42198 GCF_005862215.1 Rhizobium sp. MHM7A | reverse complement strand
TGAGTTTCTTCAGAACGAGAGACTTCGTCGCCAGCAGCGCCGCCGCCCTCGTCAGTGAGTGGGCTTATAGAACTATCACCTTTTCCAAGTCAACAGCGCTTTTCGAAAAAAATCATTTTTCTCTCAAGTCGTTGTTTTTCCTAAGCGAGTTTCCGCGGGCCTGACAATGCGATCCTTTCCCGGATTCTGACCTGTCCTCCACGAGGCCAGGAGGAGTGAACATCCTTCGACTTTTCGTGGAAAGAGCGCTGTTTCGTCTCTCGCGCCCCGACATGATCACAATCTGCTGGTCTTTACGGACACATGATTCACACAGGCAAATGCGTGTAGCCTGCATTTCCGGTGCATGATTTGACTTCAGTGCCCAAAATATGCACATCTTTCGCCCCAGCCAGGATGGCCGAGAAATGCTCCCAGAGACGTCAAATGTAAGGACGCGGATCCGACTGCCATGATGACGGAGAAAATGATGATCCGCTCGTTGGGCAACGAGCCTCCGCTTCTGGCCGACGGCAGACGTGCGCCCGATAAGCGCGAAGTTTCGTTGCGCTGGCTCTCGGGCACGTTCCTCACCGGTATCACATCCTCTGTCCTGATGGGCGTCGCCCTTTTTGCCGCCCTCGACGGCCGCCAGCAGCTGGCGATTCCTGCCGAGGCCTATGCGAGTGCTGCCGCAGAGGCGCATGTGGATACGACGGTGGTCCGTGGCGGCAGGCTGATCGCGCCCGCCATCGCCGCAAAACCTTCCGACCGGGCGATCATGGAAGTTTCGACCGTCGTCCATGACGGCGAGAAGGAGGTCGTGCGCCGCCAGCCGTTCGCGCATGTGAAGATGACGCTGGCCGCTAACCATGTGGCGACCGAAGACTACCCGGATTTCGATCCTCTGGCGATCTTTTCCGCCGACGAACCTCAGCCCGCTCCGCAGAGCCGCACCGGCGCAATTTATGGCTCCGATGTCGAATCCGAAGTCAGCCTGAAGACCATTCCCTTCCCGACCGGCAAGCCCGGCATGAAGATGGCCTCTGGCCTTTCGCTCGAGGAGGTCGAAGAAAACGTCCGCTCCAACGGCTCCGTGCTGACCGACGGCAACACGCAGCTGGCGGCTCTCTACTACGTCGATCCACGGCGTTTCTCTAACGAGGAAGCCGATGTTGATCTGACCGCCGGCCTGTCCGCCCGCGTGCTCGAGCAGAATATGACGGTCTCGGCATCGGAATCGATCACGCCGCAGACCGAGGAATTCGCGGACGATATCCTCCCGGTGCGCGTCGATGCACCGATCGCCAAGGCGCTGACTGATTCAGGCTATCCGCAGCAATATGCCGACGGAATTGCCGGCTTCATCGCCCAGCAGCTGGGAACCAGCGATCTCGAAGAAGGCGACGTGCTGCGTATCGGCATCATCCAGAAGGGTGAACAGGCAAAGATCATCCGGGCCAGCGTTTATCGCGGAACACGCCATCTGGTCACCGTGGCTCTCGACGACAAGGGCAAGTATGTGCCCGGCAGCGAGCCGCCGATGCTGGACGCCATCGCTACGGCCTTCGACGACAATACCTTCGCTCCGCCGCCCGGACAGAACCTCCCGCGCGTCTATGACGGCATCTATCGCGCCGCCCTTTCCTACGGCATGACCAAGGATATGACCGCGCTGATCATCAAGCTGCTCGCAAGCAATGTCGATTTCCAGGCGCAGTTGAGACCGACCGATAAGCTGGAGGCATTCTTCTCCGTCGCCGACAGCACCGGCCAGGCGACGGAAGATTCCGAACTGCTCTACGTCAATGCCCGTTTCGGCGATACGCAGACGCGCTTCTATCGCTTCCAGGATCCCGACGACGGCACGGTCGATTATTTTGACGAGAACGGCAAGAGCATCCGCCAGTTCCTGCTGCGCAATCCGGTTCCGAACGGCATTTTCAAGTCGGGCTTCGGCATGCGCCGCCACCCGATCCTCGGTTTCGCCCGAATGCATACCGGCGTCGATTGGGCAGCCCCCCGCGGCACGGCGATCATCGCCGCCGGCAACGGCACGGTCGAAAAAGCCGGCTGGGATTCCGGCGGATATGGCAACCAGACGATCATCCGCCATGCCAACGGCTATGAATCCTCCTACAATCACCAGAGCGCCATCGCCAAGGGCGTCGTTCCCGGCGCGAAAATACGTCAGGGCCAAGTGATCGGCTGGGTCGGCACGACGGGTGAATCCACCGGCCCGCACCTGCATTACGAGCTGATCGTCAACGGCACCAAGGTCGATCCGTTGCGCATCCGACTCCCCGGCGGAAAATCGCTGCAGGGCCAGGCGCTGGCGAAATTCGAAGACGAGCGAAAGCGTATCGATACGCTGCTGAACAACCAGACGCTGGATCAGGTGGCGAGCAAGTAGTACGAAAATGGCGGCCGAAGCCGCCATTTCCCATTCCTCGACAAAATAGATTAAGCCGCTGCGCTCACCGTCTGCCGCGTGCTGAACTGGAGCCGGTCCGAACCGTTGGTCACCTTGACAGTCGATCCGTCCGGCACCTGGCCCGACAGGATCTGCTCGGCCAGCGGGTCCTGCACGAACTTCTGGATCACCCGCTTCAGCGGCCTTGCGCCGTAAATCGGATCGTACCCCTTGTTCGCCAGCCAATGGCGAGCTTCCTCGTCGAGATCGATGACGATCTTGCGTTCGGACAGCAATGCTACCAACCGCTTCAGCTGAATGTCGACGATTGCACCCATCTCCTCGCGTTTTAGGCGGTGGAAGAGGATGATCTCATCGATGCGGTTCAAGAATTCCGGCCGGAAATGCCCGCGCACGACGTCCATCACCTGCTCGCGAACGGTGTCACTGTCATCGCCGTCCCTAAGCTGCGTCAGATATTCGGCTCCGAGGTTCGAGGTCATGATGATCATCGTATTGCGGAAGTCGACCGTCCGCCCCTGGCCGTCCGTCAGGCGTCCGTCATCAAGCACCTGCAGCAGGATGTTGAAGACGTCGGGATGCGCCTTCTCGATCTCGTCGAACAGCACGACTTGATACGGCCTGCGGCGCACGGCTTCCGTCAGCGCTCCGCCTTCATCGTAGCCGACATAGCCGGGAGGCGCGCCGATCAGCCGGGCGACGGAGTGTTTCTCCATGTATTCCGACATGTCCATGCGCACCATCGCCGTCTCGTCATCGAAGAGGAAGCGGGCGAGGGCTTTGGTAAGCTCCGTCTTGCCGACGCCGGTCGGGCCGAGGAAGATGAACGAGCCGATCGGCCGGTTCGGGTCCTGCAGGCCGGCACGCGCGCGCCGCACCGCCCGCGACACGGCCTGAACCGCATCGCCCTGGCCGATCACCGATTTCGCCAGCTCGTCTTCCATCCGAAGCAGCTTGTCGCGTTCGCCTTCCAGCATCTTGTCGACCGGAATGCCGGTCCACCGGGAAACGACATGGGCGATATTGTCGGGGCTGACCACCTCCTGCACCATCGCCCCGCGCTCGCCGTCCTGCTTCTCGGCTTCGACCAGCTGCTTTTCGAGATCCGGAATGACGCCGTAGGTCAGCTCGCCGGCGCGCTGGAATTCACCCTTGCGCTGGGCGATCGCCAGCTCGTTGCGGGCATCGTCGAGCTGCTTCTTGAGATCGGCGGCGAGGCCGAGCTTCTGCTTTTCCGCCTGCCAGCGGGCCGTCAGCGCATCGGCCTCCTCTTCGAGCGCGGTGAGTTCGGTCTCCAGCCGCTTCAGCCGGTCGGCGGAAGCCACGTCGGTTTCCTTCTTCAGCGCCTCGCGCTCGATCTTCATCTGAATGATGCGACGGTCGAGTTCGTCGAGCTCTTCCGGCTTGGAGTCCACCTGCATGCGCAGCCGCGCTGCCGCCTCATCCATCAGATCGATCGCCTTGTCGGGCAGGAAGCGATCCGTGATATAGCGATTGGACAGCGTCGCGGCCGCGACCAACGCCGCATCAGCGATGCGCACCTTGTGATGCTGCTCGTATTTCTCCTTGAGGCCACGCAGGATCGAGATCGTATCTTCCACCGTCGGTTCGTCGACGACGACAGGCTGGAAGCGGCGGGCAAGGGCCGGATCCTTCTCGACATGTTTACGATATTCGTCGAGCGTGGTGGCGCCGACGCAATGCAGCTCGCCGCGCGCAAGCGCAGGCTTTAGAAGGTTGGAGGCATCCATCGCTCCATCGGCTTTACCGGCGCCGACCAGCGTGTGCATCTCGTCGATGAACAGAATGATCTCGCCGTTTTCCGCCTGGACTTCGTTGAGAACAGCCTTCAGCCGCTCTTCGAATTCGCCGCGATATTTCGCACCCGCAATCAGCGCGCCCATGTCGAGCGCCATCAGCTTCTTGTCCTTGAGCGATTCCGGCACGTCGCCGTTGACGATACGCAGAGCCAGACCTTCGACAATCGCCGTTTTGCCGACGCCCGGCTCTCCGATCAGCACCGGATTGTTCTTGGTGCGGCGCGACAGGACCTGGATGGTGCGGCGGATCTCGTCGTCGCGGCCGATCACCGGATCGAGCTTGCCCTCCCGGGCTTCACCGGTGAGGTCGCGGGCGAATTTCTTAAGTGAATCGAAGCCCTGCTCGGCACTGGCCGAATCTGCCGTCCGTCCCTTGCGGATATCGTTGATGACCTGGTTGAGACCCTGGGCTGTCACACCTGCATTCTTCAGCGTCGAATAGGTAGAGGCCGAGGATTCGATCGCCAGCGCCTGCAGCAGACGTTCGACCGTGACAAAACTGTCGCCAGCTTTCTTGGCCGCCTCTTCGGCGGTCGAAAGCACCTTGGCGAGCGGTTGCGCCAGATAGATGTTGCCGTTGCCGCCCGATATCTTCGGCATCTTGGCAAGAGCCGCGTCATTGGCAAGGCGAGCAGCCTTGGCATCGCCGCCGGCACGCTCGATCAGCGACGCCGCCATGCCTTGATCGTCATCGAGCAGGACTTTGAGCACATGTTCGGGTGAAAATTGCTGATGGCCCTGCGCCAGCGCGTAAGTCTGTGCCGACTGGATGAAACCGCGCACCCGCTCGGAATATTTCTCGATATTCATATTCTACCTCCATTGATCGCCCTGCCCTTACGAGGCGCAGACCGATGATTGAGATCGACCCCCTCAAAAGGCAGGCCGCGCTTGACCCATTTGGGATTTGGGCGAAGCAGTTCGAGGAGAATATGGTACCCGGCCCGAAGAGTTTAAAGAGCCCGGAAAATGAAAATCCCCGGCGGAAGGCCGGGGATTTTCAAGCAAATTCGAGTAGATGACCTGAGCCCTCGGCTTTTCCTGAAGCGAGGACCGATATCTCTTATTCCGATGCGACGTCCGCCAACACAGGCGCCTCGGCGGAAGTGCTCTCGCCCTCGCTAGCTGCATCGCCCTCTGCGCCGCGACGCGGCCGGCGGGGACGATTGCCGGCGCTGCGGCGGCGGGGTTGCCGTTCGCGCGGCTGACCGGCGGAGCCTTCCTCGTCCATGGCCACCTCGGCGGGAATACCTTCGATCTCCGGCTGGGGCCCGGTTCCGTCGATGACTTCGGGCTGGGGTGCCTGGGCAGGCGCCGCGGCGGCGGGAACCGGCTGCGGCTGTGCCTGCGGTTGGTGCTGCCTGCTCTGCGGCGGCTGGACGACAGCGACATCATCGCCGTCATTTTCGTTGTTATCAATGTCGTCGC
This sequence comes from Rhizobium sp. MHM7A, assembly GCF_005862215.1. Lineage (NCBI taxonomy): Bacteria > Pseudomonadati > Pseudomonadota > Alphaproteobacteria > Hyphomicrobiales > Rhizobiaceae > Rhizobium > Rhizobium sp. MHM7A. The sequence continues at coordinate 36,537 of NZ_VCHT01000027.1, read as the reverse complement.
TGTCGCGATCCGCCGAGTCGCGGTCATTGAAGTCGCCGCGGTCGTCGCGCTGGAACCGCTCCTGCATCTGCGCCTGAGCGCTGGCGATGATGCGATTGTAATGTTCGGCGTGCTGAAGATAGTTCTCGGCCATCACGCGGTCGCCAGAGCTCTGGGCATCACGGGCAAGCTGCGCATATTTCTCGGCGATATGCTGTGCGGTACCGCGAATCTTCACATCCGGACCGGAGCTGTCATAGGTCCGAGTCAGCGGATTGCCGCCCTTGCGGTTGAAATTGTTGTTATTATTTCCGCCGCCGCCGTTGTTATTGTTGTTACCACGCCCTCGACCGCGCTTGTTTTGCTGTCCTGGCCTCATAGATCGTTCACCTGAATTCTCTGTTTGTGATGGATACATGGCACCAACCGCCATGACCGGAAAACCGGGTCAGGACCTTTGTGCCGCGAGCATACTGCGCCTCTGCGCCGACCTGCCGCTTGGTTCTCAAGTCAGTTTGACTGATTCACGCGTTGGGTCGTGTTCAACCGTTGAAACTCTCGTTAAAAGAGCGGACCCCCGAGGCAAACCAAGTACCGAACGAATCTCGTTCATTCCTATCTGCCCAACACGTGTCCGCAACCTATATTGCTTCCCTGGGAAATCCAAGCCTTTTCTTCGCAATAACAATAATGTCCCGTTCAATGGCGCAATTATCGCCGTTTACGCGAGCGCGAACACGAGCGCCCTGTCGTTCTGGCCATAATCTTTCACGGATTTGAGGCACCTGAAGCCCTTCGCTTCGAAGATCGCCGTCACATCGTTTCGCTGATCGTAGCCGATTTCCAGTCCGAGAACCCCATCGGGCCTCATGAACCTTGCCGCATCCTTGGCTATGGCTTTGTAGGCGTCAAGCCCATCCGGGCCGCCATCCAGCGCTGCAACCGGATCAAATTTCGTCACTTCGGGAGCGAGATCGTGAATGACCTTGGAGGCAATATAGGGCGGATTTGAGACAATCGCGTGAAAGGAGCCATGGATGTTGTCGAACCATCTCGACTGTATGGCCTGAAAGCGATCCTGCAACCCGTTTCTTTCCGCGTTTGATCTTGCCGTGCCTAGGGCATCCGCCGATATGTCGCTGCCGACACCTGACGCATCGGAACACTCACTCAGAAGCGCAAGGCATATCGCCCCGGTCCCGGTTCCTATGTCCAGAATATGGAGATGATCGTGGATCTTTGCAAGGTCCTGGAGATAGGGAAGCACCGTATCGACCAGGATTTCCGTATCCGGCCGCGGCTCCAGCGTCTCCGCCGATAGGCAAAGCGGCAGGCCGTAAAATTCCCGCTCGCCAAGAATGCGATGCACAGGCTCATGGTCAAGCCGCCGTTCCATCGCCTTAAAAATCACTTCGATCTGCTCAGGTGAAAGCTTCTCGGCCGATCGCGTCAACAGCTCGGTCGACGACTGTTTCAAAAGGCCTGCGACAAGCAGTCGCGCATTGGTTGCCGCATCGACGATGCCCGCCTCTGTGAAACGACGGCGCGCTTCAGCAAGCATATCGGCAACCGTCGCGCTCATTGTGGCTCGCCGAGCTGCGCCAGCTGGCTTGCCTGGTAATCGGCCATCAATGCATCGACGACCTCCTCGATCTCGCCTTCCATCATCCGGTCGAGCTTGTAAAGCGTCAGATCGATGCGGTGGTCGGTTACCCGTCCCTGCGGGAAATTATAGGTACGGATGCGTTCCGAACGATCGCCGGAGCCAACCTGGCTCTTGCGATCGGCCGAGCGCTCGCTGTCGGCCCGTTGCCGCTCGGCATCGTAGAGCCTGGAGCGCAAGACCTGCATCGCCTTGGCGCGGTTCTGATGCTGTGATTTTTCCGAGCTGGTGACGACGATGCCGGTCGGCAGATGGGTGATGCGCACCGCCGAGTCCGTCGTATTGACGTGCTGACCGCCGGCGCCCGAAGAGCGCATCGTATCGATGCGGATATCTTCCGGCCGGATTTCGATGTCGATCTCCTCGGCTTCCGGCAGCACTGCCACTGTGGCGGCCGAGGTATGGATGCGCCCGCCCGCTTCGGTCTCCGGCACGCGCTGCACGCGGTGCACGCCGGATTCGAATTTCAACTTGGCGAAGACGCCCCGGCCTGTGATCGTCGCGATGATTTCCTTGTAGCCGCCGGCCTCACCCTCGCTTGCCGAGAGCACTTCCACCTTCCAGCCTTTTTCCGAGGCGAAACGCTCGTACATCCGGAAAAGATCGCCGGCAAAAAGCGCAGCTTCCGAGCCGCCGGTGCCGGCGCGGATTTCCAGGATCGCGCTCTTTTCGTCGGCAGCGTCCTTCGGCAGAAGCAGGATCTGCATTTCCTGCTCCAGCGCCTCGATCCGCGCTTTTACTTCGGGCAGTTCGAGCTCGGCGAGATCGCGCATCTCGCGATCGACCGATTTGTCCTCAAGCAGCGTTTCGAGATCGGCGAGCTCGGCGCCAGCCTTCTCATAGGCGCGGATCTTCGTGACGACGGGCTGCAGCTCGGAATATTCGGATGCGAGCTTCACATAGACATCGGCGGCTGGACCAGCCGACATGCGCGCCTCAATCTCGCCGAAACGGCGTTCCAGCTCGCGCATCTTTTCAACGGGAAGCTTCGCCACCCTTCACTCCGATTCTTCTTATATTTGTCTAAAGGGGAATATTGTGGCTCTCGGCGAAGCGGGCAAGCACCTCGCGCATCGGCTCCGTGCTGCGATGATCGTCGAGCACTTCGTCCATCACCTTCGCCAGCGCCCCGACATCAAGCCCAAGCAGCATCGCCTTCACCGGCCCAATCGAGGCGGGTGACATCGAGATCGCCCGAAAGCCGATGCCGAGCAGCGCCATTGCCGAAAGCGGCTTGCCGGCAAGCTCGCCGCAGAGCGTCACCGGCGTCTTGTTCCGATCCGCCCCGCGCACGATATCGCGTAGGATCCGCAAAAACGGCTTGCCGAGTGGATCGAAGCGATCCGACACCCGCGCATTGCCGCGATCGACCGCCATAGAAAACTGGAAGAGGTCGTTGGAACCGACCGAGACGAAATCGACCGCCTCCATCAGTTCATCAAGCTGCCAGAGCAGCGCGGGCACCTCCAGCATCGCTCCGAATTGCAGCTTGCGCGGCAGCCCGTGCCCGAAGCGCGACAGATGCTGCACTTCCTTCTGCAGGAGTTCGCGCACCATCTTCAGCTCGGAAACCTCCGTCACCATCGGCACCATCAGCTTCAGCTCGGTATCGGCCGATGCCTTCAGCAGGGCGCGCAGTTGGGTGCGCAACAATCCCGGCCTGTCGAGCGACAGCCGGATCGCACGCCAGCCGAGTGCGGGATTTTCCTCTTCGTGGCCACGGAAATATGGTACGACCTTGTCGCCGCCGATATCGAGTGTGCGGAATGTGACAGCGCGGCCCGCCGCCTGCTTGATCACATTACGATAGAATTGCTCCTGCTCTTCCGCCTTCGGCATGGTAGAGGCGATCATGAATTGCAGCTCGGTGCGGAAGAGACCGATGCCCTCCGCACCCGATTCTGAAAGCTGCGGCAGGTCGACCAGCAGGCCGGCGTTCATCATCAGCGAGATCCGCTGGCCGTCCTTGGTAACCGGCTCGATGGCGCGCAGTGCCCGGAACTGCTCCTGCCGCCTGGCGCGGAAGCGCACCTTTTCCTCGTAGGAGCGCCGATGATCGGCCATCGGCCGGAGATGCACATGCCCCTCATCGGCGTCGATGATCACGGCATCGCCATTCTCGGCGAGCGCTACAACGCCCGCCGCCTGGCCGATGACGGGAATGCCCATGGCGCGCGCGACGATCACCACATGGCTCGTCACCGCCCCTTCCTCCAGCACCAGTCCGCGCACATTGGCCCGGGGATAATCGAGCAGCTCGGCCGCCCCCATGGCGCGCGCCAGAATGACCGCATCGTTCGGAAAGCCTTCGGCGGTCGTCCGGCCTGTATAGCCCGTCAGCTGCCTGAGCAGTCGGTTTGCCAGATCCTCGAAGTCATGCATGCGTTCGCGCAGATAAGGGTCGGTCAACCGCATCATCCGCGCCTTGGTGTCGCTCTGCACCTTTTCGACCGCCGCTTCTGCCGTCAGGCCGTTACGGATCGCCTCTTCGAGCTTGCGCACCCAGCCCTGGTCGTGCGCGAACATACGATAGGTTTCGAGCACCTCGCGATGCTCGCCTTCCATCGACACGTCACGGCGCGACAGCATGTCGTCAATCGAGATCCTCAGCGAGCCCATGGCCTCCGCCAGCCGCCGGATCTCCTTCTCCGCATCCTCGTTCAGCAGGTTGGTGACGACGATGCGCGGCTCATGCAAGACGACGTAGCCGAGGCCGATGCCGTCGTTGTAAGTATCGCCGTCGATCGTCACTGATCGTGTCAGGTCGAGTTCGAGGCCCGGTTTGGTGATCTTCTTGAGCTCGCCGGTGGCGATCATCTCGGCAAGCACCATCGCCGTCGTTTCGAGCGCTTCCACCTCCTCGTCGCGATAGTTGCGGCTCGCCTTGTTCTGCACGACGAGAACGCCGAGCGAGCGCCCGGTTCTCAAGATCGGCACACCGAGGAAGGAATGGTAGATTTCTTCACCCGTCTCCGGCAGGTAGCGGAAGGCCGGATGCGACTGCGCGTCGGAAAGGTTCAGCGGCTGCGCCGAGGCGGCGATCGTGCCGACGAGGCCCTGCCCCATCTTCAGCTGCGCCAGGTGCACGGCTTCGCGGTTGAGGCCTTCGGTCGCATAGAGTTCAAGCACGCCGTCGGCGCGCAGCACATAGACGGAGCAGACTTCCGCCACCATATTGCCGGCGATCTGGCGGACGATTCGGTCAAGACGATCCTGCGGCTCCAGCGGCTCTGCCATCAACTCGCGCAGCCGCCTGAGCAGCACGCGCGGACCGCCGGAAAGGTCTCTCATGGCGTTTCAAGCTCCCGAAACAACGCACTCAGTCCCGGCAGGCCGGCCCTCGTCTCCTCAACCTGAAGGGGCAGGCCGCCCACTGGGAATCAATTCTTATCCAGACCGTAGCAGGAATGCAAAGTCCTGACAGCGAGTTCTGCATAGGGACCGTCGATCAGGATGGAAATCTTGATCTCGGAGGTAGTGATCGCCTTGATGTTGATCCCTTTTTCGGCAAGTGCACGAAACGCGGTCGCGGCAACGCCGGCATGGCTGCGCATACCGATACCGATGACGGAGACTTTAACCAGGCCCGATTCGTTCTGCACGACATCGTAGCCGATCTTCTCCTTATGGTCGCCGAGCACCTTGATCGCCTTCTCCACGTCGCCAGACGGCACGGTGAAGGTCATATCGGTCTTCGATCCGTCCTCGGAAATATTCTGGACGATCATGTCGACATTGATATGGGATTCGGCAAGCGGCCCGAAGATCGCGGCGGAAACGCCCGGCCGGTCGGCAAGACGGCGAAGCGAGATCTGAGCCTCATCCTTGGCATAGGCGATGCCGGTGACTACTTCCTGTTCCACGATTTCATCCTCGTCACAAATCAGTGTTCCGGGCGGGTTCAACAGATCGCCCATGCCCGGAGCATCGGGATCTTCGAAAGACGAGCGCACGAAGGTGCGCACCTTGTGCACCATGGCAAGCTCGACCGAGCGCACCTGCAGCACCTTGGCGCCGAGCGAGGCCATCTCAAGCATTTCCTCAAAGGCGATCTTCTTCAGCCTGCGCGCCTGCGGCACGATGCGCGGATCGGTCGTGTAGACGCCGTCGACATCGGTATAGATATCGCAGCGATCCGCTTTGACAGCGGCCGCGATGGCGACGGCCGACGTGTCTGAGCCGCCGCGTCCGAGGGTGGCGACGCGGTTGTCCGGCCCCAGCCCCTGGAATCCGGCAATGACGGCGACCTGCCCCTCGCCCATCCGCTTGATAATGTCGGAACCGTCGATCTCGAGAATCCGGGCCGCACCATGCGCATTGTCCGTGCGGATCGGGATCTGCCATCCCTGCCAGGACCGCGCATTGATATCCATCGCTTGCAATGCGATCGCCAGCAGCCCCGAGGTCACCTGCTCGCCGGAGGCGACGACCGAATCATATTCCCGAGCATCGTAAAATGGCGAGTTGGCGCCGATGACCTTGGGCATGCCCTGCACCCAGCCGACCAGTTCATTGGTCTTGCCGGACATTGCAGAGACGACCACCGCCACCTCGTGGCCGGCATCCACTTCGCGTTTCACATGGCGGGCAACGTTCTTGATGCGGTCCAGGTCAGCGACGGACGTGCCGCCGAATTTCATTACGATGCGTGCCATATGCCTCTACCACGACTTGCGCCGGAAAGCGGAAAACCGGACCCGGCATAACGAAGCCCAGGGGTGACCGGTCGGTGAAAGAGCCAGATCCCAGATTCTGGAACCGCTCTAATGCCCAGGCCCCCAAAGGCCTCAAGTTGCGGCGTCTCTTAGCGAGTTTGGCGGGGGGAGGCAAGCGTGGGCGATAAAAGCAGTTGCCTGGCGGTTCCGCACCCGTCCGCCTCCTGATCTCAGCCCCTTGACTTATGTCACCGATCGTCCGACTTCAGATCTCACGAACGAAGGAGCGGACGATGACAGAAGGCGCCAGAAGCACGATCGACCAGGGCGAAGTGGACCGCTTCTCGGCGATGGCGGCGGAATGGTGGAGCCCGACCGGCAAGTTCAAGCCGCTGCACAAATTCAACCCCGTCCGCCTCGCCTATATAAGAGACAAGGCCTGCGAGAATTTCGGCCGTGATCGGAAGAGCCCGCGCCCGCTCGAAGGTTTGCGCGTGCTCGACATCGGTTGCGGCGGCGGCCTGTTGTCCGAGCCTGTTGCCCGCATGGGCGCCACCGTGGTCGGCGCCGATCCTTCCGAAAAGAATATCGGCATCGCCTCGACCCATGCGAACGGTTCCGGCGTCTCGGTCGACTACCGCGCCGTCACTGCCGAGGAACTCGCCGATGCCGGCGAGACTTTCGATATCGTCTTGAACATGGAAGTGGTCGAACACGTCGCCGACGTCGAGCTCTTCATGAGGACCTGCGCCAGAATGGTCCGCCCGGGCGGCCTGATCTTCATCGCCACGATCAACCGCACGCTGAAGGCGGCGGCGCTCGCCATCTTCGCCGCCGAAAACATCCTGCGCTGGCTGCCGCGCGGCACCCATCAATATGAAAAGCTGGTGCGCCCGGAAGAGCTGGAAAAGCCGCTCACGGCAAGCGGCCTTGAGATTACCGATCGAACCGGCGTCTTCTTCAATCCGCTGTCCAACCAGTGGAACCTGTCCAAAGACATGGACGTGAATTACATGCTGCTGGCGAAGCGGACGGTATAATTCCCGCAGCCAATGCTACATTTCAGCATCTGCTCCCGCAGCCATATGCACTGACTGCATCTCAGTTTACGTCCTCAGGCAAAACGGGAATGGCAGCAATCTCGATGCCTTCGTCGACGAGCGCCTGCGCCTCGTCGACGGTTGCTTGGCCGATGATGCCCCGGGCGTCCGCCTCGCCATAATGGATCTTGCGGGCTTCCTCGGGAAATTTCGTGCCGACATCCTCGGAATTGGCCTTGACGGCCGCAACTGCTTCTTTCAGCTTTTGCAGGGCCTCCCGGCGCATGGCATCCATCGCCAACGTCTGCCTCTCATCCTTCTTGCGCGCGGTCGACACCGAGGGCGCCATCAGGAGCTTGGACACGGCGGCGGAATGGCAGACCGGGCAGGTCAGGAAGCCGCTCGCGAGCTGGCGGTCGAAATCGGCGCTTTCTGAAAACCAGCCTTCGAATTCATGCGCATTGTCACAGGTAAGGGAATAGCGGATCAAGCGGCGACGCCTCCTGCGACTGCCCCCGCGATCTTCTCGACCGAGAATTCCCGACCGTTCCTCAGGTTCGGGATCTTGTCATGGGCGGCCTTGACCGCGCTGGGATCGATCTCGGCAACGATGACCGCCTCGCCTGTTGCGCCGGCCGAGGCCAGCACGGTGCCCCAGGGATCGATGATCATCGAGTGGCCGAAGGTCTCGCGCCCGTCCTCGTGCCGGCCCGCCTGCGCTGCGGCAACGACGAAGACGCCGTTCTCGATCGCCCGTGCTCTCAACAGGATTTCCCAATGCGCCTCACCGGTTTGCTTGGTGAAAGCGGCAGGAACCGTCATCACCTCGGCGCCGGCAACGGCCTGAGCGCGGAAAAGCGCCGGGAAGCGGACGTCGTAGCAGATGGCAAAACCCATTTCGGCAAAGGGCAGCGACAAGACGCGTGCCTCCGAGCCCGCGGTATAGGCGGCGCTCTCGCGCCAGCTCTCGCCGTTGTCGAGATCGACGTCGAACATATGAATCTTGTCGTAGCGATTTAGAATCCGGCCGTCAGGACCAAAGAGGAAGCCGCGATTGGCAATCTTGCCATGGGCGAGCGCGATCGCCGTCGAGCCGACATGCATGTAGATGCCGAGTTCCCTGGCAAGCTCGGAGCCCGTCTTGACAATGATATCGTGCGTCTCGTCGGCAAGCACGGCGCGTGCCGCATCGCGGTCACGCTGCAGCATGCCCGTCATTTCAGGCGTCTGCACATAGGTCGCGCCCTGCGCTGCAGCCTCGCGCACCAGCCGCGCCATGGCGGCGGCATTCCTTGCGGGATCGACCCCGGAGCACATTTGAACAGCGGCGGCCTTGAAGCTCATCGGATCTTCCTTCAGGCCGCCAGCATCGGGTCGAGCTTGCCGGCTCGATCCAGCGCGAAGAGATCGTCACAACCGCCTACATGCTCGGCACCGATGAAGATCTGCGGGAAGGTCGTCCGCCCGTTTGCCTTGCCGACCATCTCCTGGCGTAGATCCGGCGAATAGGTGGCGTCGTGCTCGACATATTCGACGCCCTTTTGTTCGAGCAGGGACTTGGCGCGGGCGCAATAGCCGCAGAACTGCCGTGTATAGATCGTGACGGGTACCATGATATCTCCAGACGAATGCCGGGTATTTTCTGTCATATAGGCTCGGAAATGGCCCTTGCAAAGGTTAAAACTGTGATATCCGCCGCACCCGCCTTACGCAGCGTCCGGCTTGCGGCGGCGACCGTTGCCCCAGTCGTATAGACGTCGTCGACGAGCACGATACGCTTGCCGAAAACGTCGCTCTCGCAGCCTTTGGCAATCGCGAAAGCACCTCTGACATTGTCCTCGCGCGCCTTGGCGCCGAGGCCGACCTGCTGGCTGGTGCGCTTGAGACGGATGAGCGTGGAGGCAAGCAGCGGTTTGTCCGATAGCCTCGCCACATGGCGGGCAAGTTCGGCAGCCTGGTTGAACTTACGGACCAGCATGCGAGTGCGGTGCAGCGGCACCGGGACCAGCGCGTCGCAGCTTTCGACCGCACCGTCGGAGGCACGCAGCATCCAGCCGGCCATCATCGGCGCCAGATCGGTGCGATCGCGATATTTCAACCCGTGAACAAGATCGCGGACCGCATGGTCATGCGTCGCCGCCGACCGCAATCGGTCGAAAGGCGGGGGATTGGCGATCGCCTCTGCGCTGAGGATGCCGGCGCCGAGATCATGCGAGAAGGGAATGCCGAGCACTTCGCAATAGGGCCGCTCGATGAAGCGGATGCCGGACCAGCATTTCGCGCACAGCCCACGATGGCCGCCGGTCGAAATGCCGCAGACGGAACAGGCGGGCGGATAGAGAAAATCGGCAAGCGCCGAAAACGGTCGCAGGAGATGCGCCCGGAGCAAATCCGCCGGTCTTTCGGAGTGGATCCGTTTCATAAGGTCGAGACTAGCCTGTTCTCTTCGAAAGGAAAATCGCCTTGCCGCTGCAGCCAGCCGGGACTATGGACATACCATGGAAACGATCTTCGATAGAGCCCTGATCGCCGCACACCGTCATCGCGCGCTTGTCAATAATGACCTGAAAGCCGCCTTCCTGCTTGAGATCGCAGCCAAGGAAATGGCCGAGAGGCTTGTTGTCGTCGAGCGGCGCTTCGAAACCGCCGTTGAATTGCATGGCACAACCGGTGCAGCCGCCCGCGCGGCAATGGCGACGGGCAAGATTGGCACAATGATCCGCGTCGAAAGCGAGAAGGCCTATGCGGGCCCGGGCGAAACCCTTGTCGAGGCGCCGCTCGAGGAGGTGCCGCTTGCGCCGCAATTGGCCAACCTCATCCTTGCGCCGCTCAGCCTGCATCTGACCAACGACACGCCTGGCGTTTTCATCCAGATTCGCCGCGCTCTGAAGCCGGACGGCCTGTTCCTGGCGGCCATCCCCGGCGCCGGCACGCTGCAGGAGCTGCGCGACGTGCTTTTGGCTGCCGAGCTCGAGATGACGGGCGGCGCAAGCCCCCGCGTCATCCCCTTCGCTGATGTGCGCGATATCGGCAGTCTGATGCAGCGCGCCGGCTTCACCCTGCCGGTGATCGACGCTGAGAACTATACGGTCCGATATGACTCGCTCTTTCCGCTGATGCGCGATCTCAGGGCGATGGGCATGAGCAATCCGCTTGCCGCCCGTAGTCGCATGCCGCTGACGCGGGCCTTCTTCCTGCGCGCCGCAGAGATCTACGCCGAGCGATATTCCGATGCCGATGGACGCATTCGCGCGACATTCTCGATCATCTATGTCTCCGGATGGGCTCCGCATGATAGCCAGCAGAAGCCGCTTCAGCCGGGCTCGGCCAAAGCACGTCTTGCCGACGCCCTGAAAGTGGACGAACACAAGCTCAGGCAGTGATCATCGGCAGCTTCTTCAATTGACGGTGATATTGTTGGTGACCATGTTGAAGAGGTTCTGCAGGCTGCCGGTGAAGATGCCGAGACCCGAGACAAGCGCAGTGCAAATGATGGCGGCGATCAGGCCGTATTCGACCGCCGTCGCACCTGTGTCATCTGCAAGAAATGCTTTCCAAAGACGCATTACCCAACCCTCTGCGTGAACGCCTGCAACGATCAATTCCACGGCCACCGGGCGATGGCAGTCATTCCAAGCAACCGGCTTCAGCAGCCGGCGCCGACGCCGTAGCCCTGGACGACGCAGACGGAGCCGGGCGTATCCTGAAGGACGCTACGGCGAATCGTATAGTGCTTGCCGCTTTCGTTCTTCGGAATCGACCCGGTTGTGATCGTATCGAAATCAACCGGCGCGCTCGCAAAGACGCTTTTCTTGGAGGAATCCGCAAGCATCGGGGTCAGGATCAGCGTTAGCGCGACCACTGCCGTGCCAAAGAGAAGGGCGATATTGAGCGCGCCCGTCCTGCGCGAGGCAGACGCAGCCCGTTCCTTTTCCCGGACAGCTTTCCAGAAATCATCGTCCATGACGTCAAGCCTTTTAAATACGCACGCCAGATGCTTGATTGAGGCTGATCTTTGGCAGAAGGTGTTAAACGATCCATTAATATCCACAGCGGAAAACGCGGCTGCACAACAATAATCAGCTAACGCTAAAGTAAATCCTGCAACATCGGGATAAGCGGCTCGTCGGCCGGCGGCATAGGGTAATCCCGAAGGGCCTGCGCGCGCACCCATTTCAAAGCCTGCCCTTCGCGGCCCTGGGCAATGCCCTCATAGCGCCGGCAGATATAGAGCGGCATCAACAGGTGAAACGTCTCATAGGAATGGCTGGCGAAGGTGAACGGCGCCAGGCAGGCGATCTTGGTCTTGATGCCGAGCTCTTCCTCGAGTTCGCGCACCAGCGTCTCCTCCGGCGTCTCGCCGGGTTCTACCTTCCCGCCGGGAAATTCCCAGAGCCCGGCCAGCGACTTTCCCTCGGGACGTTGTGCCAATAGGATACGCCCGTCGGCATCGATCAGCGCACAGGCGGCGACCAGCAATATCTTCCGACCTGCCTCGCTCATCGCGACTCCCGCTGCCAATAGCAATAGTGATAGGCGCCGCGAAAACCGAGGCGCTCGTAGAGCGCAATGGCCGGACGATTGGAAAGCTTGACCTGCAGCCAGGCCGAGCGGGCGCTGCGCATGCGCGCCCAGCGCAGCGCCGAGGTCAGGATTTCGGTGCCGAGCCCCTCGCGTCGACGCGTTTCGCAGACCGAAAGCGACATGATGCCGGCAAGATCGTTGTCCTGGACGCAGAGCACGGTCGCAAGCGGTCCCTCCACTGCATTCTCGATCATGAAGAGCCCCGACGGCGGCTTGATCGCCGAAATGATTTCGGCAAGCGCCGGTTTCAGGCTCGGCGGCGCCCCGTCGACCGCCAGGTTGGCATCGACGAAACGGCCGACGTCATGGGTTGGCAGGTGATCGAGCGTATCCGGCAGCTCAGCCTCGGCCAGATTGCAGGTCATCACCACGGTCTCGTCGAACCGTGTCCAGTTCTGGGCGCTGAGAAGCTCGATCAGCACCGGCGACGCGAGCGGCGTCTGGCGGACGACGGCGGCGCGGCCATAGGCCTCGAATTTCCGGCTCGCCTTTTCCAGACGGATCTCGACATCGCGATGATCCGAGGGATCGAGCGGCACGATGGAATTCAGCCGGTTGGACGGATGGCCCGCGGTCAGCCGCACCTGCCAGCTGCCGTCATATTGCACGGATGCCGCCGGCCAGGCGCGAAAGCCGACGGCCTCCAGCCTGCGGACCAGCGGCAGATTCTGCGAAGATATGGATGCCTGCACCAATGGACGATCAGCTCCGATAGTCGCCATTGATCGCAACATATTCCTTGGTGAGGTCGCAGGTCCAGACGGTTGCCGATCCAGTGCCGAGGCCGATATCGACTTTGACGGGGATATCCTGTGCCTTCATCACATTCGAGGCTGCTTCCTCGGAATAGTCGGGATCGCGCTCGCCATTGACCGCGACCCTGATATCGCCGAACCAGATGGCAAGCCGGTCGCGATCCGCCATCTCCCCCGATTTGCCGACGGCCATGACGACACGTCCCCAGTTAGCGTCTTCGCCCGCAGCAGCCGTCTTGACCAGCGGCGAGTTGGCGATCGACAGCGCGATGCGCTTGGCGGCGGCATCGCTCTCGGCGCCGGTCACGGTGATTTCCAGCATTTTGGTGGCGCCTTCGCCGTCACGCACCACCTGCAGCGACAGATCCTTCAGCACTTCGTTCAGGGCTGCCCGGAAAGCGGCAAGACGCGGATCATCGGCGCGGTCGATGTGCGGCTGGCCGTCTTCGGCCGCCGCACCCGTCGCAAACAGCATCAGCGTGTCGGAGGTGGACGTGTCGCTGTCGACGGTCATCGAGTTGAAGGTCGGCCCGACACCGTCGGACAAAAGCGCCTGTAGCGCTGCGGGCGCGATGTCGGCATCGGTGACGATGAAGGAGAGCATCGTCGCCATGTCGGGCGCAATCATGCCGGCGCCCTTGGCAATGCCGTTGATGGTCACGGCGACGCCGCCGATCTCGGCGCTGCGGGTCGAAACCTTGGGATAAGTGTCGGTGGTCATGATCGCCTTGGCGGCTTCGAACCAGAAATCGCCGGTCGCCTCGGCCTGCATCCTGTCAAGGACGCCTGAGAATTTGGCGGCATCGAGCGGTTCGCCAATGACGCCGGTCGATGCGAGATAGATCTCATTCTCGCTGCAGCCAATTGCCGCAGCAGCCGACTTCGCCGTCAGCGCTGTGGCCTGGCGGCCCTTCATGCCGGTAAAGGCATTGGCATTGCCGGAATTGACCACGACGGCGCGTGCAGTCCCGTGCGGCAGGTTCGCACGGCAGAAATCGACCGGCGCCGAAGGGCATTTGGAACGGGTGAAGACGCCCGCGACCGATGCCGGCTTGTCGAAGACCATCATCAGCACGTCGGTGCGGTTCTTGTACTTGATGCCGGCCGAAGCGGTCGCCATGCGCACGCCGCGCAGCGAAGGCATCGGGACGAAGGATTTCGGGGCGAGCGGCGAAACGGAACCGGACATGATGAAACCTGCCAATGAGCATTTCCCGGCGACTGAAGAACCGGCTCGCCGTCCGGAAATGCGACAACAACGATAACGAAGGGCCCGGAAGAACCGGGCCCGGATGCGGATATTACTGCTTCGGCGCCGGCTGGGCGGGTTCGGCGCCGGGCTCCGGCTGCTTGTTGGCCTCGTCGTAACCCTTGCGTAGCGCCTCGTCCGAGATCTCGATCTTGGCAGACGACTTGGCCTGGTTGAGGAGGGCAAGATACTTGTCGCGCATGACGAGCTGACGAACCTGGTCCTGCACCTGGTCGAAAGGCGGCGGCGGAGCGTCGCGCTTGTCCTCGACCTTGATGACATGATAGCCGAAATCGGTTTTGACGGGCGTCTTGGAATAGGTGCCCTTCTCGAGCGCGAAGGCCGCGTCCTCGAATTCCTTGACCATGCGGCCGCGCGAGAAATAGCCGAGATCGCCGCCTTCCGACTTGTTCGGGTCGGTGGATTTCTCCTTGGCAAGTTCGGCGAAATCCTTGCCGGCGTCGAGCTGCTTGATGATGTCCTTGGCTTCGTCCTCGGTCTTGACCAGGATGTGGCGGGCGTGGACTTCCTCCTGCTTCGGCAGGGCTGCGACCTCCTTGTCGTAACGAGCCTTGATTTCTTCAGGGGTCACGGTGTCGACGACGTGCTTCTTGAAATAGGCATTGTGCAGCTCGCGATCGGAGAGATACTGCATGCGCCTCTTGAATTCGTCGGTCTGATCGAGCTTCTCCGTCGTAGCGCCGGCCGCAAGCAGCTTCACATCGATGGCGGCGGACAGGGCTGCGACCTTCTTTTGGTCGTCGGGAAGCTGTGCCAGCTGCGGATCGAGGTTGGCGACGGCGAGATCGAGTTCAGACTGGTGGATCTCAAGATTGCCGACCTTGGCGATGACGGCGTCCTCTGCATGGGCCGGAGCCTGGAATGCAACGAAAGTTGCAAACGCCAGCGTGGCGAATTTATTGGTGCTCAACATCAAATAACCCTTCACAGTTACATCGCCGGCTTCAGCGTCGCCTATTCCAGCTCAAAATAGCCATCAACACCGGATTGTGGCCTTTCTGTATCCGCCAAATCCGTTGACATCATTCGACCCCCCTCTTATCTGTCACGCAACCTCGCGTCCAGAACAGTTTCCGGGCGTTTCAAAGGCGTGCGCCTGATTTTCGGCTGGGCCGCGGACAAGAAGCGTGGCGGATGAATATTGAGAAAGGACCAGTCACATGGTCAGCTTTGGCGGTATAGCCCGCAAGTTATTTGGGTCGTCCAATGATCGCCGCGTGCGGTCCTTCCAGCCGAACGTCACTGCGATCAACTCCATCGAAGAGAAGACGAAAGCCCTGACGGACGAGCAGCTCGCGGCAAAGACCGTCGAATTCCGTGCTCTTCTTGCCGAAGGCAAAACGCTCGACGACATTCTGATTCCCGCCTTCGCCGTCGTGCGCGAGGCTTCGCGCCGCGTTCTCGGCCTGCGACCTTTTGACGTACAGCTGATTGGCGGCATGATCCTGCACTCGAATGCGATCGCCGAGATGAAGACCGGCGAAGGCAAGACCCTCGTGGCCACGCTGCCGGTCTATCTGAACGCGCTTTCCGGCAAGGGCGTGCACGTCGTCACCGTCAACGATTATCTCGCCCAGCGCGATGCCGCGAACATGGGACGCGTCTACGGCTTCCTCGGGATGACCACGGGTGTCATCGTCCACGGTCTCTCCGACGAGGAGCGCCGCGCCGCCTATGCCTGCGACATCACCTATGCCACCAACAACGAGCTCGGCTTCGATTATCTGCGCGATAACATGAAGTACGAGAAGAATCAGATGGTCCAGCGCGGCCACAATTTCGCGATCGTCGACGAAGTGGACTCGATCCTCGTCGACGAGGCGCGCACGCCGCTGATCATCTCCGGCCCCCTCGACGACCGCTCCGAACTCTACAATACGATCGACGCCTTCATTCCGCTGCTGGAGCCTAGCGATTACGAAATCGACGAAAAGCAGCGCTCCGCCAACTTCTCCGAAGAAGGCACCGAGAAGCTGGAAAATCTGCTCCGCCAGGCCGGCCTCTTGAAGGGCAATGGCCTTTACGACATCGAGAATGTGGCCATCGTCCACCACATCAACAATGCACTGAAGGCCCACAAACTCTTCCAGCGCGACAAGGACTACATCGTCCGCAACGGCGAAGTCGTCATCATCGATGAATTCACCGGCCGCATGATGCCGGGCCGGCGCTATTCGGAGGGGCAGCACCAGGCACTCGAAGCCAAGGAAAAGGTACAGATCCAGCCGGAAAACCAGACGCTCGCTTCGATCACTTTCCAGAACTACTTCCGCATGTACGACAAGCTCGCCGGCATGACCGGCACGGCGCAGACGGAAGCGGAGGAATTCGGCAATATCTACAATCTCGATGTCATCGAGGTCCCGACCAACCTGCCGATCAAGCGTATCGACGAGGACGATGAGGTCTATCGGACCTTCGACGAAAAGTTCAAGGCGATCATCGACGAAATCCTCGATGCTCATAAACGCGGCCAGCCGGTGCTCGTCGGCACGACCTCGATCGAGAAGTCGGAGCTGCTCGCCGAGCGCCTGCGCAAGCAGGGCTTCAACGACTTCCAGGTGCTGAACGCCCGCTACCACGAGCAGGAAGCCTATATCGTCGCCCAGGCAGGCGTGCCGGGCGCCGTCACGATCGCCACCAACATGGCCGGCCGCGGTACCGACATTCAGCTCGGCGGCAACCTGGAAATGCGTATTGAACGCGAACTCGGCGAAGTCGAGGCCGGTACGGAGCGCGACGCCAGGGTCCAGGCGATCGTCGAGGAGATCAAGGAGCTCAAGCAGAAGGCGCTCGCCGCCGGCGGTCTCTACGTCATCGCCACCGAACGCCATGAGAGCCGGCGCATCGACAACCAGTTGCGCGGCCGCTCCGGCCGCCAGGGCGACCCCGGCCGCTCGAAATTCTACCTTTCGCTTCAGGACGACCTGATGCGCATCTTCGGCTCCGATCGCATGGACAGCATGCTGACCAAGCTCGGCCTCAAGGAGGGCGAAGCGATCGTCCATCCCTGGATCAACAAGGCCCTCGAGCGCGCGCAGAAGAAGGTCGAAGCCCGCAACTTCGATATCCGCAAGAATCTGCTGAAGTATGACGACGTCCTCAACGATCAGCGCAAGGTGATTTTCGAGCAGCGTCTCGAGCTGATGGAATCGACCAATATTTCCGAGACCGTCTCCGACATGCGCCGCGAAGTGATCGAGGATCTTGTCGAAAAGCATATCCCCGAGCGCGCCTATGCCGAGCAATGGGATGCCGTCGGCCTGAAGACCGGCGTTACCAACATCCTGAACCTCGATCTGCCGATTGAGGAGTGGGTCAAGGAAGAAGGCATCGGCGAGGACGATATTCGCGAGCGCCTGACGCAAGCTGCCAACGCCGCCTTCACCGAAAAGGCGGAGCGCTTCGGCGACGACATCATGCATTATGTCGAACGCTCGATCGTCATGCAGACGCTCGATCATCTCTGGCGCGAGCACATCGTCAACCTCGACCATCTGCGCTCAGTCATCGGTTTCCGCGGCTACGCCCAGCGCGACCCGTTGCAGGAATACAAGTCCGAAGCCTTCGAACTCTTCACCGGCCTCCTCAACAATCTGCGCGAGGCCGTCACCGCCCAGCTGATGCGCGTCGAGTTGGTGCAGCAGGCGCCCGCCGAGCCCGAACCGCCGGTGATGCAGGCTCATCACCTGGATCCGACGACAGGCGAAGACGATTTCGCCCCGATCTACCAAGCCTCCGAAGTCATGGTCTCGCCCGAGAACCGCAATCCCGACGACCCTGCCACCTGGGGCAAGGTTGGTCGCAACGAGGCCTGCCCCTGCGGCTCAGGCAAGAAGTACAAGCATTGCCACGGCGCCTTCGAGCAGGTCTGAATCAAGATGCAAAAGCTGGAAAATGCCGCCTCCGGGCGGCATTTTCTTTTCTGCGGCAGCACCGAAAACTCTGCCTTTACAGTCGAATGGCAGTCCCAAATCCGGAACCGTTTCTTAACCCTGTTCTGTCAAGACTTCAGGGACGATTTGCCTGACCTCAGAGTTTTGCGTGTTTATCATGGCGGTCATAGAAACAGCGGAGAAAGTGCTGCCCGCGGGCCTGCGCCCGATCGGCGGCCGTACGCTGCGAATGTTTGCCGCCATGTTCACCGAACGTGGCGAAAAGGCTGCAGCCCGGCGCATGGCGCTGACGGCCTTCTCGATCCGCATCCTCAGTGCCGCACTCGCCTTCATCTCGCAGATCGTGCTCGCACGGCTGATGGGCGAGTATGAATATGGTATCTTCGTTTTCGTCTGGGTGCTGATCGTCGTCTTCGGCGATCTCTCCTGCCTTGGCTTCCACACCGCGATCGTGCGCTTTCTTCCGCAATACAAGGCGGCGGGCGCCTTCGATGAAATCCGCGGCCTGACAGGCACGGCACGCATATTCGCAATGCTTTCCGGCACGGTAATGCTCGCCGCCGGCATGATCGGCCTGCATTTCTTCGGTGATATGATCGAGACCTATTATCTCGTCCCGATCTTCCTAGGCCTGCTTGCCATGCCGATGATCGCACTTGGCGACATTCTGGAAGGCACGTCGCGGGCGAACCATTGGCCGGTGATGGCGCTGAGCCCGGTCTACATCATCCGGCCGATCCTCATCATCGCCTTCATGCTGACTGCGATTGCGGTGGGCGCAGAGCACACGGCCGTCACCGCCATGCAGGCGGCGCTTGCCGCCACCTTCGTCACTGCGCTTGGCCAATATGGCGCGACACTCCACCGCCTTCGCCGGCATTATGATGAGGGGCCGCGCAAGGTCGAATTCCTCGCCTGGCTCAGCGTCGCCTTCCCGATCTTCCTGATCGAGGGTGTGAGTTTCCTGCTCACCAATTCCGATGTCATCGTCGTCGGCATTTTTCTTGAGCCGCACGACGTCGCCATCTATTTCGCCGCCGCAAAGACCATGGCGCTGGTGCATTTCATCAATTTCTCGGTCAAGGCGGCTTCCGGCCCGCGCTTTTCCTCGATTATCGCCGAAGGCGACCATGCTCAGCTGGCGGCCGCCGCCGCCGACGCCGCCCGCTGGACTTTCTGGCCGGCGCTCGGGGTCGGCCTCGTCGTGCTCGCAACCGGCCATCTGCTGCTGTCGCTGTTTGGCGACGCCTTTACGTCAGGTTATCTGCTGATGGCAATCCTGCTTGCCGGCATCCTTGCCAAGTCACTGGTCGGCCCGGCCGAAACGCTGCTGATGATGGCCGGCAAGCAGAACCTCTGTGTCACGCTCTATGCCGGAGCATTGGCCGCCAATGTCGGCCTCAACCTTGCTTTGATCCCGCATTACGGCATCGAAGGCACCGCCGTCGCCACGGCCTCGGCCATGGCGGTCGAGGCTATCCTCCTGCATGTCGCCGTGCGCCGCACGCTCGGCATCATTCTCTTCGCCTTCGCCAGCCCCTCCGCCGCAACGCCAGAAATGAGAGTTCGATAGATGGTGCGCCTGCCCCCCGTCACCGAAAGCACCGACAGTATCTCCAACCGCATGATTCATGATCTTGCGGCGCTGCATTTCGAAGCGCCGCAGGCCGAGGCCCGCGCCGAGATCGGCCGGCCGGGGCGCGAACTCTGCCTCTACCCCGGCAAGCTCGGCTACGAACTTCAGGACGAGCTCGACTTCCTCTCCAACCGGGCGATGGAGCCGAACGTCTTTTTCTCCGGCCGCTTCCTCGCGCCCGCCATGCCACGGATCGAAGACCGGCAGGTGAACTTCGCCCTGATCCGCGACCACAATGCCGGCCGCAGCCGGATGCGCTTCCTCCTCCCGTTTTCCCTCGATAGACCCGGTTTTGCGGTCGGCCCCTCGATCATCCGCGGCTGGTCGAACAGCTTCGGCCCGCTCGGCACGCCGCTCGTCGATAGCGAAGATGCAGCCGAAACCCTCGACAATTTCTTCGAGGGGCTGACCGTTCCTGATCTCAACCTGCCGAGCACCCTGGTCCTGCCGGATCTGAGGTTGAACGGAATTTTCGTGCGCATGCTCAAGGCCGTGGCACTCAGCCGCAACCTTCCGCTCACTGTGGCCAATCCCTATTTGCGACCGATGCTGCAGAGCGAGGAGGAGGCGCCTGCCTATCTCGGCAAAACCATATCCTCCTCGCATATGCGCGAGATGCGCCGCCAGTGGCGCCTGCTGGAGGAACAGGGAACGGCCGTCTACGCCGTCGCGCGCCAGCCGCGCGAAGTCCACATCCGGTTCGAGGAGTTTCTGGCGATGGAAGCCGGCGGCTGGAAGGGCAAGCGGCGAAGCGCTCTCGTCACCGATCGCTATCATACCGCCTTCGCGCGCGAGGCCGTCTCGAACCTTGCCGCCGTCGACGCCGTGCGCATCCATACGATTGATCTCAACGGCAAGGCCATCGCCGCCATCGTGGTGCTGATGATGGGCGGCGAGGCCTATACCTGGAAGACGGCCTATGACGAGAACTATGCCCGCTATTCGCCGGGCAAGCTCCTGATGAGCGAACTCACGGAATGGCATCTCGACGATGCCAACATCGTGCGCTCGGATTCCTGCGCCGTCTCCGACCACCCGATCATGAGCCGCTTTTGGCAGGAGCGCGAGGAGATGGGGACCTTGGTCATAGGCCTGACGCAGAACGGCGACCGCGACATGCGCCAGGTCGCCGCCCAGCTCCACATGTATCGCAGCACCCGCAACATGGCGAAGATGCTGCGCGAGAAGATTATGTCGCTCGCTGGCCGAGGCTAAGCAACTCCGGAATGCTTAGCCCTCAGCCGCAGCTTTCTCCCGCAGCAGCCGGCGGATCACCTTGCCTGTTGTCGTCAGCGGCAACGACTCGACGAATTCCACCTCGCGCGGATATTCGTGCATCGAAAGCCGCATCTTCACCCATTCCCTGATTTCGGCGGCCAGCGCCTCGCTCGGCGAATGATCGGGCGACAGCACGATGTAGGCCTTGACGATCTCGGTGCGCACGGCATCAGGTTTGCCGACGGCTGCGGCAAGCTGCACGGCGGGATGGCCGATCAGGCAATCCTCGATCTCGGCCGGGCCGATGCGGTATCCGGACGAGGTGATGACGTCGTCGTCGCGGCCTTCGAAGGTGACGTAGCCGTCTTCGTCCTGCCGGCCGATGTCGCCGGTAAGCAGCCAGCCCTTGAGAAATTTTCGCTCGGTCGCCGCCGCGTCGTTCCAATAACCGAGGAACATGACGGGATCGGCACTGGCGATGGCGATCTGGCCGGCTTCGCCCGTCGGCAATTCGTCGGCGGCCTCGCTGACGATCGCGACGCGATGTCCAGGCACCGCCCGTCCGATGGCCCCGGCCTTCGTGACGCCAAAGGCGGCACTCGACGACAGCACGAAATTGCACTCCGTCTGGCCGTAGAATTCGTTGACGGTGATGCCGAGCGTGCGACGCGCCCAATCATAGGTCTCCCGGCCGAGTGCTTCTCCCGCCGAGCCGATAGTGCGCAGCACCAGATCATATTTCGACCTGGGATCGGAAACAGACCGCATCAGCCGAAGCGCCGTCGGCGGGATGAAGGCGTTGCGCACCTTCATCTCCGCCATGATCCGAAAGGCCATGTCGGCATTGAATTTCTGCGCCGGTGATGAGACGACCGGAACGCCGAGCAGAAGGCTCGGCAGCAACGCATTGAGCAGACCGCCCGCCCAGGCCCAGTCGGACGGGGTCCAGACCTTGTCGCCCGCCTTTGGAAACCCTTCATGGGCGAACTGCATGCCGGGAATATGCCCGGGCAGAACACGGTGGCCATGCAAAGCGCCCTTGGGCGGCCCGGTCGTGCCCGAGGTAAAGATCATCAGCGCCGGATCGTCGGGCTTTGTCTTCTCTCCCTCGAAGACCGGCGCATGCGAGGCGGTCAGATCGGCAAAGGAGAGGGCGTCGGCAGCGTTGCTGACACTGATCACATGTCGCAGCTCCGGCAGACGGTCCCGGATCTGCCGGACGCGATCGAGGCCGAAATCATTGGTGATGATCGCCGCCGCACCTGAGATCCTCAGCCGATATTCAAGCGCCTCGACGCCGAACAGCAAAGCCAGCGGCAGGGCGATCGCACCCATCTTATAGATCGCGACGTGCGCAATCACGGTCTCGAAGGACTGGGGCATCAGCAGAGCAACGCGATCGCCGCGCTCGATGCCGAGCGACGCCAGCGTATTGGCGAACGCCGAAGAGGCACCGGAAAGTTCGCCATAGGTCAGTGAAAGATGGTCGCCGCCCTCGCTGAAATGCTCCAGACAGACGCGCTCTGGATCTCGCGCCGCCCATTCGTCGCTGACGGCGCGGCCGATGTTGAAATCCTCTGGAATCCGCCAGGAAAAATCGCGGTAGAGATCGTCATAACGATCAAGGGACGGCAGTCTCATAGTCGGATTCCGGTGAAATGCTGCAGCAGCTAACACCTTGAGGCGCGGATGCGCAAGCCACAGACCAACTGCTGCCCATCACGCATCATTGTACTTACCATCCGCAGATTCCTCGTTCAGTCCCCCTGCATCTTTGGCGGCTTCGCACTAGATGTTGAAACGCCGCGTGGGGGTTATCTCGATTCTGGAGTCGTTTCATGGAATACGTCAAATTTGGAAAGACCGGCCTCGAAGTATCGAAAATCTGCCTCGGCTGCATGACCTTCGGCGACCCTGCGCGCGGCAATCATGCCTGGAGCCTGCGGGAAGAGGAGAGTCGGACGATGATCAAGCAGGCGATCGACCTCGGCATCAATTTTCTCGACACAGCAAACACCTATTCCAACGGCTCGTCGGAGGAGATCGTCGGCCGCGCCATCAAGGACTTCGCCAAACGCGAGGACATCGTGCTGGCAACCAAGGTGTTCAACCGCATGCGACCTGGCCCGAATGGTGCCGGTCTGTCGCGCAAAGCGATCTTCGACGAGATCGACAATAGCCTGCGCCGCCTCGGCACCGACTATGTCGACCTCTATCAGGTTCATCGTTTCGACTATACGACGCCGATCGAGGAAACGCTGGAAGCGCTGCATGACATCGTGAAATCGGGCAAGGCGCGTTATATCGGCGCCTCATCCATGTATGCCTGGCAGTTCGCCAAGGCGCACTACGTCTCTCGGCTGAACGGCTGGACCGAGTTCGTCAGCATGCAGAACCACCTGAACCTGCTCTACCGCGAGGAGGAGCGCGAAATGCTGCCCTTCTGCGAAGACCAGAAAATTGCCGTCATCCCCTGGAGCCCGCTGGCCCGCGGCCGCCTGACCCGCGACTGGGACGAGACGACGGCCCGCAGCGAAACCGACGAATTCGGCAAGACGCTTTACACCCAGTCCATCGATGCCGACCGCAAGATCGTCGATGCCGTCGCCGAAATCGCCAGAGCCCGCGGCATCTCGCGCGCTCAGGTCGCCACCGCCTGGATCCTGCAGAAGAGCATGGTGACCGCCCCGATCATCGGCGCATCCAAACCGAACCACCTGACGGATGCCGTTGCCTCGCTGTCCGTCAAACTCACCGCCGATGAAATCGCTGCACTCGAAGCGCCCTACATCCCGCATGCCGTCGCCGGCTTCAAATAGTGGCCGGTCGGCAGGCAGAAGGACATGTAATTCCCTGTCCCGCCTGGCGTGGAGAGGGTCGGAACATCGGCTCCGCGATCGGGATTATGTCCCATTGGCGGGATCGAGCTGCCGGCGCATCGTCACCAGAAATTGCTCGGCAAGCGCCCTGTCCTCGACGGCGCGGGCAAGAATTACGGCCCCCATCATCGATGAGAGCGTCGTCGCGGCATTGGCGCGGCGCTCCTCCTCCGTCTCGCCGGGAACGATATCGGCAAGCGTGTCGACCAGCACGGACAGCCCGTCGCTGAAGACCGCGCGAACCGCGCCGCGGCTGCGGCTCACCTCCTGGATCAACGTCGCGAAGACACAGCTGCCGCCCGGATCGTCAACCGTGCGCCAATGGATATAATGGTCGAGAAGTGCTTGCAGCGGCCTGTCCGGAGACTCGGCAATATGTTCCTTCCAGCGAGTCTCGACCTTGTCGATCAGCTTGCGGCTGACCTCAAGCGCCAGTTCGTCCTTGGAGCTGAAATGGCCGTAGAAGCCGCCATGCGTCAGCCCCGCCGCCTTCATGATGTCGGCGACGCCGACGCCGTCGAAACCATTCTCGCGAAAGAGCACGCCGGCAACACTGAGGATCCTCTCCCGGTTTTCGGCAAATTTCTCGCGGCTGACCCGCATCTTCGTCTCCAGAAATAGTCGCTTGACAAATTATATGATGTCCATCATCAATAAGCAACAATTATGATGATCATCATGTAAAACTGCTTCCCACCTGAATTCGAACGGAATTTCCCTTATGGTTTCCACGGCCCTTGCCTCCTCCCTTGCCCGGCGCAACATTCACTATGGTTGGATTGTCGTTGCCGCGACCTTCCTGACCATGCTGGTGACGGCAGGCGCCATGGGCGCACCCGGCGTTCTGATCAAACCGCTCCAGGACGAGTTCGGCTGGGAGACCTCGCAAATTTCGTCCGCACTGGCGGTCCGCTTGATCCTTTTCGGCCTCATGGGTCCGTTCGCCGCCGCCTTCATGAATTATTTCGGCGTGCGAAAGGTCATCGTCTTTGCATTGGCGCTGATCGGCTCGGGCTTCATCGGCTCGCTTTTCATGACCAAGCTTTGGCATCTGCTGGCCCTGTGGGGCATCGTCGTCGGCTTCGGCACCGGGCTGACGGCGATGGTGCTGGCGGCAACGGTATCGGCGCGTTGGTTCGTCAAGCATCGCGGTCTGGTCGTCGGCATGCTGTCGGCAAGTTCGGCCACCGGCCAGCTGGTCTTCCTGCCGCTGATGGCGGAACTCACCGAACGTTACGGCTGGCGTGCCACCGTGTTCTTCGTCTGCGCCATGATCATGGCTGCCGCCCTTCTCGTCCTTCTCTTCATGCGTGACCGCCCCTCGGACGTGAACTTGCCGTCACTTGGAGAAACCCATGTCGCGCCTGCGCCGCCGCGCACCACGCTCGGCGCCGCGCTGATGACGCCGATCACCACGCTCCGCGAAATCTCGACGACCTCGACGTTCTGGATCCTCTTCTCCACCTTCTTCATTTGCGGCCTCAGCACTAATGGCCTCATACAGACCCACTTCGTCACTCTCTGCGGCGATTTCGGCATCATGCCGGTGGCCGCCGCTAGCGTGCTCGCCGTCATGGGCATATTCGATTTCTTCGGCACCATCGGTTCCGGCTGGCTTTCCGACCGTTTCGACAATCGCTGGCTGCTGTTCTGGTACTACGGTCTGCGCGGCCTCTCGCTGCTCTACCTGCCCTTCAGCGATTTCAGCTTCTACGGCCTTTCCATCTTTGCCATCTTCTACGGTCTCGACTGGATCGCTACCGTGCCGCCGACCGTCAAGATCGCCGCCGACCGATTCGGCCGCGAAAAGGCCGGCATCGTCTTCGGCTGGGTCTTTGCCGGACATCAGCTGGGCGCCGCCACCGCCGCCTATGGCGCCGGCTTATCGCGCACGGAATTGTCGAGCTACCTGCCCGCCTTCTTCGTCGCCGGCGCCTTCTGCCTCCTGGCCTCGATTCTCGCCATCACGCTGAAGAAGTCCGGCCTCCCCAGCGCGGCACCTGCCGCCGCCCACTGATATGAAAAGAGATCCGGCCTTTCGAAACCAGGCCGGATCCTCCAACGCTCCATTGCGATAACTTCGCCGGCCCGTCTTGCGCGCGCGGGTGCTCGCATGTTAGACAGCCGCCCGTCCGTATCCGTTGCCCCATTGGCGGAATTGGTAGACGCGCTCGACTCAAAATCGAGTTTCGAAAGAAGTGCTGGTTCGACCCCGGCATGGGGCACCATCTACGCTCCGTGGGGCTTCGGCTCGGCGAGCCGAAGAGAGCAGCAAGGCGGAGGCTGTCTCGCCGCAGTCCGTCAGGAACGAAGGCGGACTGGTTCGATTATGCTCCGCTTAGCGGCACCACCATCCCGAATGCCGTCGTGTCGCGCCTCCGCATCATCGAGCTGACGCGGAAGCACGGAACGAATGCACGTCTGACCGAAAACTACTTGTTCTTCAGCAGCCACATCTTGCCGGCCATGGTGATGCCGTAAACATCTTTCGATGCGTCATCGTCGAGGTGCCGCCGCTCGAGCAAGCCCGGCTCGTTCAACTCGCCCAGCGTCTTTGCCGTGACCGATTTCACCTTCTGCGGCCGCTCTTTCCAGCGGTCGGTCTTTGCGTAGGTCACCGTCGCGTTCTGATGCGTCCATTTGTTCGCCGGCTGAGGATAAAGATCTCCATCCCTCGCGAGTTTGAGTGCGGCGATCTGGGATGGGGTAAGCTCAATCATAATGAAATTTCCTGTGCGGGGTTCTATGCGCTGGGAATGCGCTTCGAACGAATGGGTGCTCATAACACCGCCTGATCACTTCCACCACCGCAATGAGCTGTCCGTGCCCATGAAAGGAGAAAACCCGGCTAGCAAGGGGTCCGGGTTTCGTCCTTGTAGCGAATTTTCGTCAATAGCAGCGGCTTGCCGTCCTGGTCACCTCGCCTTCATCGGTCTGACGGGGGACGCACCTGGTTTCGCAGCCATCATGTCGATAGCGGCGGTGCTCACGTTTGCGCACAGCACCGAAAGTGACGCCGCGTTCACTTATGGTGAATGCCGGCCCCCTCGTAACGATAGTCATCGCGAGAGCAGGCGCTGCAAACGAGCAGGTGGCAAGGGCCGCCACGGCACAGTTCAGATTGATCTTTCTCATGTCCTTTCTCCTTGTCTAAAGGGCCTACGAAGCAAAAGGGAAGTGGTTCCGACATCAGCGGCAAACCTGTCATTCTGGAATCGAAGTGGAATTTATTGTTCGCGACTAGGCCGACGCCTCCCAGACCAGCCGCAAAACGCAAATCAACTATTTAATTTTGCTTGAGCTTCGTCCAAGGTGGCGGCCGTTACCATCAGACGAGGGCAGACGTGCATCAGGAAGTAGGACTCATCGCGACGGTCGCCGTCAGTTTCGTTTTCGCGGCAGTCCTCGGTTATGGCGCCGACCGGTTGCGACTGCCGCCGCTCGTCGGCTATCTGTTGGCCGGCATCCTGATGGGTCCATTCACGCCGGGCTTCGTCGCCGACACCGCCCTTGCCGGGCAGCTCGCCGAAATGGGCGTCATCCTGCTGATGTTCGGCGTCGGCCTGC
The DNA here is from genome assembly GCF_005862215.1 of Rhizobium sp. MHM7A. Classification (NCBI taxonomy): domain Bacteria; kingdom Pseudomonadati; phylum Pseudomonadota; class Alphaproteobacteria; order Hyphomicrobiales; family Rhizobiaceae; genus Rhizobium; species Rhizobium sp. MHM7A. Next base: position 9,395 of record NZ_VCHT01000027.1, on the reverse strand, counting down.
ATTTTTCGGCCTCCGATCTGCTCGCTGTACGCGGTATCGCCGTGCCAGGTGCGATCGGCCGCATTTTCCTCGCCACATTGCTGGGCATAGGCCTCTGCAAGCTCTGGGGCTGGAGCCTTGGCGCCGGCATCGTCTTCGGCCTCAGCCTTTCGGTGGCGAGTACGGTCGTGCTCCTGAAAGCGCTGGAGGAGCGCAATCTCGTCAATGCGCCAAGCGGGCGCGTCGCCGTCGGTTGGCTGATCGTCGAGGATCTTGCGATGGTGCTGGCGCTGGTGCTGCTGCCGGCGCTGGCAGAGCTTCTCGGCGGCCACGCCGTCGATGCGACCAATCACGGCCTCGGCGAGCTGCCGCTCGCCCTGACGATCGGGCTGACCTTGTTCAAGGTGCTGGCCTTCGCCGCCATGGCGATCTTCCTCGGCCCCCGTATCGTGCCTTGGCTACTGACGATGATCGCCCGCACCGGCTCGCGCGAACTCTTCACGCTGACGGTCCTGGCGATCGCGCTCGGCATCGCCTTCGGCTCGGCGGCGATTTTCGGCGTCTCCTTTGCGCTCGGTGCCTTTTTCGCCGGGGTCGTCATGAGCGAATCCCAGCTCAGCCACAGAGCGGCGGCCGATTCGCTGCCGTTGCAGAACGCCTTCTCCGTGCTGTTCTTCGTCTCCGTCGGCATGCTCTTCGATCCCTCGATTCTTGTGCGCCAGCCGCTGGCCGTGATCGGCGCCCTGGCGCTCGTCATCCTCGGCAAGGCCGTCATCACCTTCGCGATCGTCATGCTGCTGCGATATCCGATCGGCATGGGTTTGGCCCTGGCCGGCGGTCTTGCCCAGATCGGCGAATTTTCCTTCATCCTCGCTGGCCTCGGCGTCTCGCTAGGGCTTCTGCCGCATGAAGGCCAGGATCTGATCCTTGCTGCAGCGATCCTGTCGATCACACTCAACCCGATTGTGATCTTCGCGACCGAAGGCATGAGGAAATATATCCATTCGAACTGGCCCGTGCTCTTCGAAAGCTTCGGCAGAAAAAGGCAGAAGACGCTCGGCAAAGAATTGGAAAAGATCAGAGCGCTCGGCGAGGAACGCGAACGCCAGCATCAGTTGAAGATGCAGCAGCTGATCGAAACCTTCCCGTTGTTTTCCCAGGTCGGCGAGGATGCGCAGGAAGAGCTGCTGCTGCTTTTCAACGCGAGGTCGGCTCCACCCGGCGAACGTGTCATCCGTCGCGGCGACCGCGGCGACAGCATGTATTTCATTTCCTCAGGCGCGGTCGAAGTGCGGCTCGCCAGCGGAGCGATCCGTCTGGAACCGGGTTCCTTCTTCGGCGAAATGGCGCTGCTGAGCGGTGGAAGGCGCACGGCGGACGTCATCGCCGTCGACTTCTGCCAGTTCGAAGTGCTGGAGCGGCGCGATTTCAACATGTTCATGTCGCACCACCCCAATCTGCGCGCCATCGTCAGCGAAATGGCGCAGAAACGCACGGAGATGAACGTGCTGCGCCAGCAATGGGAAAAATCAATGGATCTTTCCTGAGGCGGTGATCGTCTCAACCCGCCGGCCAGTAGCCATCGGAGCGGAAATCATCCGGGATCGGGTCGAGCCGCGACAAGGTCTCGGCTGCGAAATCGATCTGCAGCGACAGGTATTTCAGGGACGCAACCATCGGCGCGCCGGTGACAAATTCGCGGACGCGGGACATGTGATAACCGCTCTCGCTGAGTCGCCGCGCCGCTTCCCGGCGCACGTCTTCCCTGCTCGGTCCCGGACCCGCTTCGGCCCGGTCATTCATTTGGACGGCCCGCCCAAGGCCGCCTTCGATCACATTGAACATTCTCATGCCACCCTGCACGTCGACGATACCAACCTCGCCGTAGAATGGCCGATTCGCAATCCTATGAAATCCGGGGAGGGGCAGCGACGCCTCGGTATCACAAAGTTTTTAGACAGCGGTGGCACGAAGGACACGGGCAACCATTTACAGCGCCGCACATGGACCCTAAAGCTTTTTGCACCGCAACAGGAAAGGAATGGGATGCTTCGCAGACTTTACGACTGGACCATGTCGCTGGCCTCGCGCAAATCGGCCGAAGTTTGGCTCGCCGTTATCGCCTTCGTGGAAAGCTCCGTCTTTCTCGTTCCCGCCGACGTACTTTTCCTGCCGATGGCGCTCGCCAAGCCGGAACGCTCCTATCGCTACGCTGTCGTGGCGACCTTGGCTTCTGTCCTCGGCGGTATCGCCGGCTGGGCACTCGGTTATTACGCCTATGAGACGGTGGCCCGGCCGGTTCTCGAATTTTACGGCAAGCTCGACGCCTTTGAGCAGATGAAGGCGTATGTCACCTACGAGACGATCCTCCTGCTGCTTATTACCTCAGGCCTCGCACATCTGCCGCCGATCAAGATCGTGACCATCCTGTCCGGCGTCATCCACGTCAACCTCGGTCTTTTCATCGTTTCGGCGATCGTGGCGCGCGGCGCGCGTTTCCTGTTCCTCGCCTGGCTGCTGCGCCGCTACGGCGAGCCCATCCGCCATTTCATCGAGAAGCGCCTCGGCCAGATCGTCGGCGTCGGTGCCGGTGCCCTGATCGTGCTATATGTCGGCTACCGCTCTTTCGCTCACTAGGACACTTGCGGAGTTCCGCCATGACTGCCACCCCCTCGCCGCTCGCCCGCCCCGGCTTTACCTATTCCCTGCTGCTCGCCATCGGCATGGCGGCAGCAGTCGGCGCGGCGCTCGGCTTCCAATATATCGGCGGCTATATTCCCTGTGCGCTCTGCCTCTTGCAGCGCCAGCCCTATTATTATGCCATCCCCATCGCCATTATCGGCGCGGTCTCCTCGCTCGTCGGCCTGCCGAACTGGATCACCCGGGCGCTCATTCTCGCGGCCGGTGTCCTGATGCTGGTGACGGCTGGCATGGGCGTCTATCACGCCGGCGTGGAATGGCATTTCTGGCCAGGGCCGGCGACCTGCTCGACGACTGCAAACGGCATGACGAGCAATGCCGGCGATCTGCTGACCGAACTCAATACGATCAAAGGCCCATCCTGCACCGATGCAGCGCTGAGAGTGCTTGGCCTGTCTTTTGCAGGCTGGAACGTGATCGCAGGCATTCTGCTCGCAGCTTTCGCCTTCGTCGGCGTCCGCAAATCTGCCTGAGGCGAGCCCTATCAGGGCTGCAGTTCGGTATCCCAGTAGAGATAGTCGAGCCAGCTTTCATGCAGATAGTTGGGCGGAAACAGCCGGCCGTTATTATGGAGATCCTGCACCGTTGGCTGGTAGGGCTTTTGCGCCGGGAACATGCCCGCCTGCTTCGGAAGTTTGCTGCCCTTGCGCAGATTGCAGGGCGAGCAGGCTGCCACGACATTCTCCCAGGTCGTCTCGCCGCCATGGGCGCGCGGGATGACGTGATCGAAGGTCAGATCGTCGTGAGAGCCGCAATACTGGCACTCGAACCGGTCGCGAAGGAAGACGTTGAACCGGGTAAAGGCGGGATTTCGGGACGGCTGAACGTAAGTTTTCAGGCACACGACACTCGGAAGCCGCATCGAAAAGCTCGGTGAGGAAACCGAATGTTCATATTCCGCGATGATATTCACACGGTCGAGAAACACCGCCTTGATCGCGTCCTGCCAGGACCAAAGCGACAAGGGGTAATAACTCAGCGGCCGGTAGTCAGCGTTCAGGACGAGCGCCGGCAGGGCCTGCGGGGAGACTGCAATCGTCAAGGGACTCTCCTGATCGATTCGGCATCTGCACCTGTATATTAGGCCGGTTGTTACAGGATTGTGAAGTCCAATAAATTCAGAGGATAAAGGCAATTTGAAGAGCGTGGCCGATCAGCCGATCGGCAATAGGTCGCGTCGCATTTTCACGGCGTAATAGGCCCAGAAAAGCCGGGCGGCCACCGAGCGCCACGGCGACCAGATCTCCGAAAGCTTCGCAAGCGCCTTTGCCTGCGGCCGCGCCGCAAGTCCAAGCGCGGCGCCGACGGCGTTCTGCAGCGCGACGTCGCCGGCCGGGAAGACGTCGGCATGGCCGCCGCAGAACATCAGATAGACCTCCGCCGTCCACGGGCCGACGCCCTTCAGCGCCGTCAACTCGCCAAGCGCTTCATGCGGCGGCTTCAGGCAGAGTGCGGAAAGATCGAGACGACCGGAGGCAACGGCTTCAGCGACCCGCGACAGCGTGTCGGCCTTGGCGCGCGACAGACCGAATTGCCGCCATGCATCGGGGGCAAGCAGCACGTAACCTTCAGCCGTCAGCGGCCCGTCCGCAGGCAGCATGCGGCGCCAGATCGCCTCGGCGCTGGCGCGCGAAACCATTTGCGAGACGATGATATGGGCAAGGCCGGCAAAACCCGGTTCGCGCAGCCGCAGTGGAAGAGGCCCCGCATCCGCGGCGATCGGGGAAAGGCGCGGGTCGAGGCGCAGCAGCGCTTCGAGCCCCAGCCTGACGTCATGGTCGTTGCGGATGATCTGCACCCGTCCTCCCAGTGGTTCGAAACTGAAATCCGTGGCAGAAGAAAGCATGACCACGAGCGAGCGTCAAAAACCTGTCTTTCGTTTTGCTCCGAGCCCCAACGGATCGCTGCATCTCGGCCATGCGCTTTCAGCCATCTTGAACCGCGACATGGCTGAAAGCGCAAAGGGCCGCCTGCTGCTGCGCATCGAGGATATCGACCAGACGCGCTGCACCCCTGAATTCGAGGCCGGCATCCTGAGGGACCTCGATTGGCTTGAAATCGATTGGGAAAGCCCGGTGCGGCGCCAGTCGGAACATTTCCCCGAATATCAGGCAGCGCTCCACGCGCTGATCGAGCGCGGCTTGGTCTATCCGGCCTTCCTGACACGCGGCGAGGTGAAGGCGCGCGTCTCCGCCTACGAAGCAACGGGGCAATCCTGGCCGCGCGATCCCGACGGCACGCCGCATTATCCGCCGGTTGATCGCGAGCGGCCGGAGACCGAATGGCGGGATATCGTATCCTCCGGGAAAAAGCACGCCTGGAGGCTCGATATGCGCAGGGCGCTCGACCTGATCGGCGAACTGCTGTTCTGGACGGAAACCGGCGACGGCAGGACGGGCGAAATCGCCGCCGAACCCGAGGTCTGGGGAGACGTCATCCTGTCGCGCTCGGATGCCCCCTCCAGCTACCATCTTTCGGTGGTCGTCGACGATGCGCTGCAGGGCGTCACCCATGTCGTACGCGGGCTTGACCTCTTCCACGCCACATCGGTGCACCGGCTGCTGCAGGTGCTGCTCGGCCTGCCCCAGCCCCTCTACCACCACCATCGTCTCATTCTCGACGCCGATGGCCGCAAGCTGTCGAAAAGCGAAGGTGACAGCGGCCTTGCCGAATTGCGTGCCCGGGGCATGTCAGGGGCCGATATTCGCCGCCTTGTCGGGCTCTGACCGTCGCTCGACACGCTCTCTGCCGACGATCGAAAGTGTATGGGAGAACATCCGGAAGACGCGGAACTTGATCAGCGCCGCGTTGATCTCCGCACCAATGATGAAGATGACACCGACCATGTAGAGAAAGATCAGCACGATCATAACCGAGGCGAGACCGGCATACGTGGCTGTATAGTTGGCAAAGGTCGCGAGATAATAGGCAAAGATCAGCGCACCGGCGAGCCAGAGAAGCAGCGTCAGCAAGACGCCCGGAATAACGTCGAAGACCCGCCGCTTGCCTGATGGCAGCCAGAGATGCACGACGAGCAGCCCGACGGTGAGCACGACGAGCGTGCCGTAGACGCGCCAGCTGAAGACGATGTCGAGCGTATCGGCAAACAGCGGAAACCAGCCGCGCGCATAATCGAGGGCCAGCGGCAGGGCAACGAGGAGGATGCTGATCGCGGCGAAGATGATGACGGCGATCAGCACGTAGCCCAGGCTTGCGAGGCGGGTGAAATACCAAGGCCGCGTCTCCTGCACCCTGTACGCGCGGTTGAGCGAGATGCGCAACGCCTCGACGCCGTTCGAGGCGAAATAGGCGGCGGCCAGCACCGAAATTGTAAGCAGCCCGCCGCGAGGAATGGTCAACACCTGCAGCACCTGGTCAGCGAGAGGCTTGGCGATCGCCTCGGGCCAGGTGTCGAAGATCAGATGGATGGCAGTCGAGGAAAACTGATCGGCGCCGAGGAAGCTGGCAAGCGCCGTGCCGAAGATCAGGAAGGGGAAAACCGCAAGCAGGCTCGAGAGCGCCACGTGGCTGGCCATCGCAAAGCCGTCATCCTCCACCATATGACAGATCGCGTCATAGACCACGTCGTATATCGTGCGCAGCGCCTTCGGCATTCCGTCTCCGGTTTTCCAGATTGTGTCGTTTGGCCGAATATGGGAAACGAGTCTCATTTTGTACAGGAATCATTCCATGGCGGAACAGCCTACAATCGTCGTCACCGGCTGTTCCTCCGGCATCGGCGCCTACTGCGCCCGAGCGCTGAAAGCTGATGGCTGGCGCGTTTTTGCAACGGTGCGCAATGCGGATGATCTGCCCGCACTGGAAGCCGACGGCATCGAAGCCTTCGTGATGGATTATGCCAGGGTCGAAACCATCTCCGGTCTGGTGGCCACGGTCCTCCACCGCAGCGGCGGCCGCATCGACGCGCTGTTCAACAACGGCGCCTATGGCCAGCCTGGTGCCGTCGAGGATCTCTCAACGGCGGCGCTGCGTGCGCAGTTCGAAGCGAATTTCTTCGGCTGGCATGAATTGACGCGGCAGGTCCTTCCCTCCATGCGCAAGCATGGTCACGGACGGATCGTGCAATGCTCCTCCATTCTCGGCCTGGTTCCCTACCGCTATCGCGGTGCCTACACCGCCTCGAAATTTGCGCTGGAGGGCCTCAGCATCACCCTGCGCATGGAACTCCATGGCAGCGGCGTCCATGTGAGCCTGATCGAACCCGGGCCGATCGCCACGCGCTTTACCGCCAATGCGCTCGCAAAGTTCAAGGAAAACATCGACATCGGGAATTCGCCGCACGCAGCCGATTATACCAGACAGTTGGCGAGGCTTGACGGCTCGGGGCCGGTCAACCGCCATAAACTTGGCCCGGACGCGGTCTATTCGGTATTGAAACACGCATTGAACTCGAAAAAACCAAGGCCACATTATCCTGTAACGACTCCGGCTAAACAGGGCATGCTCCTGAAGCGGCTGCTTCCGGCGGACCTCTTCTACAATCTGATGCGCTGGACCGATTGACCGAGAAAGTTGAATGCCATGTCCACGGCCACCTATATCCTTGCGATCATCGTCATGGGCCTCGTCGCCCTGGTCCTGATCCGCGGCCTCTTCAACATGATGAAGGGCGGCGATGCCAACCTCTCCAACAAGCTGATGCAGCTTCGCGTCCTGTTGCAGGCAATCGCCGTCGTCCTGATCATGCTGACACTATGGTTCACCGGCGGCGGCCGTCCGACCTGACGGAAAACCATGGAGTGGTGGGTTGATGACGAAGTGGAATGACAGAGGAGACGTGGATGCCAGATGAGGTGTCTCTTCAGTCAGCATCAAGCTTGGCGAAAAGGCCAAATCCACTCTCCGTCATCCTCGGCCTTGAGCCGAGTATCCATTCCACGGCTGCTGATGGATTCGGTGTGGGTGCTCCGGTCAAGCCCGAGCATGAGGGAGGTTGGGGTGGTGCTACAATCCTCCCGCCAGCAGGCGGTGCTGCATGGTAAAACTCAACAAGATCTACACCAAGACGGGCGACGACGGTACGACCGGGCTGGCTTCCGGTGGACGCCGAAGGAAGGACGACCTGCGCGTCGAGGCCTACGGCACGATCGACGAGGCCAATTCCGCGATAGGCGTGGCGCGGCTTTACACGACAGGATTGCCCGAGCTTGACGCGATGCTGATGTCGATCCAGAACGATCTCTTCGACCTCGGCGCCGATCTTGCCACTCCCGACACGGGCGCCCCCCCGGCCTATGAGCCTTTACGGATCGTCGAGACTCAGGTCGCGAGGATCGAGCGCGATATCGATCGGCTAAACTCCGATCTGGATCCGTTGAAATCCTTCATCCTGCCGGGTGGCAGCCCGGCCGCCGCACATCTGCATCTGGCCCGCACGACCGCACGCCGGGCCGAGCGCCTCATGGTGACGCTTGCACGCAGAGACGGTGAAATCGTCGGCGAGCAAGCGATGAAATATATCAATCGGCTCTCGGATTTTCTCTTCGTCGCGGCCCGTCACGCAAATGACCGAGGTCGTGCGGATGTGCTTTGGGTTCCGGGAAAAAACCGATAGGTTTGCCGCGATCACGATCGCCGGGGGGCCTTATGTTCATACCACTTCACGATGCCAATACGCTGAAGCACATCAGGGTCCAGTGGGTGACGCTGGCTTTGATTGCGCTGAATCTCGCCGTCTGGCTCTTCACCAGCCTGGAGAGCGAACTGGCGGCTCAGGCGACGGCGGTCGGCCTCGGCTACATCCCGGCCGTCGCCTTCGGACACGCGCAGTTGGCACAGGGATTGGAAATTGTGCCGGAGCCATTCACCTACATCACCTATGCTTTCATCCATACGGGCTTCTGGCATCTGGCCTCCAACATGGTCTTCCTCTGGGTCTTCGGCGACAATGTCGAGGATGCGATGGGGCATTTGCGTTTCCTGCTTTTCTATGTGCTCTGCGCGGCTGGCGGCGCCCTTTGTCACGGTCTGCTGACAATGACGTCGGAAGCGCCGCTGGTTGGCGCTTCCGGAGCGATCTCAGGCGTCGTTGCCGCCTATGTCATGCTGCATCCGCGCGTCAGGGTCTGGGTTCTGGTGTTTCTGCGCGTGCCCTTGCCCCTGCCGGCCTTCGTGCCGCTGCTTTTGTGGATCGGACAACAATTCTTCATGCTGGCGATTGCACCGGACGGCGACGTTTCCTGGGGCGCCCATGTCGGCGGCATTCTTACCGGTGCCCTTCTGATCCTCGTGCTGCGCCGCCCCGGCGTGCCGCTCTTCGACCGGCAAATTGTAACGCCCCGCGCCGTCAGAGATGAGGCTGACGCCGTGGCAGCAAGCACAGGTGGGCGAAGCGGGCAGCGTCTTCCTTGGGGCCGAGACCGAGGCTGACCGACATATTGACGTGAACGTAAACGTCCATATATTGCCGGAGCGAAGCCCGGCTGGCGTCATGCAAGCGTTGTATTTGGAGGAAAAACGCGTATCCATGTCGCCATTCGACGATCGAAGCGGCGCCTGAGCGCGCATTTTCCAAAAACCTCGCGAAACCAATCTCTGTTGAAGGAAGGCCCCATGAAGATTCTCGTGCCCGTCAAGCGGGTTGTCGACTACAACGTGAAGATCCGCGTGAAGCCGGATGGCACGGGTGTCGAGCTTGCCAATGTGAAGATGTCGATGAACCCGTTCGACGAGATCTCGGTGGAAGAGGCGCTGCG
>NZ_VCHT01000026.1:0-46287 GCF_005862215.1 Rhizobium sp. MHM7A | reverse complement strand
AGCTCGCCGTCGTTCCATGCGAGCCAGGATTCAAGACGAGCGGCCACTGTCTTCAGGCTGGCGATCTCCGCGCGCTTCCTGGTCTGCTGTAGCTGGAAGGAAAGATAGGACGCCCAGCCTTCCGCGAATTCCGGATCGCTGCGCAGGGCACGTCTGATCGAATGGATCGGAACCGATGTTGCGTCCACGTCGGTGACGGCGACGGCGTCACAATGGTAGACGCTGGAGAAGACGGAAGCTTCCGCAAGGACCAGCTCCGCTGACGCCCGCTGCAGCACCGCAACGTTGCCGTCGGCCTGATGCCGAACGAGATGAACGACGCCGGACTCCACGAGATACAGGCTTCCCACCTCGTCGCCCTGGTTGAAGAGGTGCCGACCGGCGTCGAATGTTCTTCTTCCGCTCGAGAGGCTGCGGACTTGATCCAAGAGGATGTCGGACATGACTTCGATCATGTCCGACATCCGGGCGGTAAGCAATAGTGGTAGCCCCGTCCGCAATTGGAGCGCAATCGATGAAGTCCCTGCTTGTCAGCTTTACGTTCGCCATTCTCGCCACGCAGGCGTTGGCCCAAGGGCCGCACCACGCCACGTCGCCATACGCTCAGGAGGCGGGAAGGGAGATCAAGTCCTTGTCGGAAACGGACGTCGACGAATTGACAAGAGGGGGCGGGTGGGGTTTTGCGAAGGCGGCCGAGCTCAACGACTATCCGGGCCCCTCGCATGTGCTGCAGATGAAAGATCGGCTCGGACTGAGGGACGATCAGCTCCGCGAGGTGCAGAAAGCCTTCGACCTCATGCAGGCTCGGGCGTTGGAGGAGGGCAGGACCTTCGTCGAAACCGAGCGGGCGCTCGACAACGCATTCAGGAATCGGACCATTACGGAATCCATGCTTCAAGACCTGATCGCCAAGGCCGAGGTGAGCCGATCGCGGCTGAGGTTCATTCACCTCGCGGCACATCTTGAGGTGACACGGGTTCTCGGCGCCGACCAAATCGCGGCCTACGGCAGGCATCGCGGATATTCGAAATAGCCTGTGGAAATCCCGGTTGGAATTGACGTTCCCCACACCGACCTTGGCGAAGATTGCCGTGAGGGCAGCAAACCCCGCTGATCCATTGTCCGCGCTCTCAGAGGCTGACCTGTCGAGCGAGATCATGAATCCGCCGAGAAGACTGGTCGTGAGGAACAGGCGAAGCTCCTGCGGCAGACCGGAGCGCACCGTGACCGGCGCAACTCCGTGAGTTCACTGACGAACGCCTTGTCCGGGCGTTGATGAAACAACGTGACATCGCCAGCGGCGGGCCCTTTTCCTCTCAAGCGCTTGTGATAGGCTCAGTGCGAACGATCCGCATGCTTACTCCCAGTGGTAGAAGATGAGCTCCACGTACCTGCCCGCCGAGCGGCTCCAGCAGATCCTCGACAGTGCGGTGGACACCGGCATCAATCATCCTTGGTCCCGACGGCATTGTTATCAGCTGGAGCAAAGGGCGAGCAATCTCCTTTGGAGTGAAGATGAGATGCTATCCTGCTCGAGATCTTTCCACCGTAAATGGATGCAGCAGGCTTGCTTGCGGCCGAACTCAACGATGCAAGGGCAAAGGTGGTGGCGGAGGGGCATCTTCCCGTCCGCAGTTATCTGGCAGTTCCCGTCGTTTCCCGCACCGGTGATGTGATCGGGGGATTGTTCTTCGGGTACGCCGCTATCGATTGTTCAGCGAGGAATCCGAAGGGGCTCCGGCTGTCGTTTTGGAGCTGGTGCGCGCTCGTGGAAAGCTCTCATTCGTTACCTGGAGCGGCTCGTTGCCAGTCAACAGCATCACCGGCAAGGGCATCGACATCTTTGGATGCTGGCACTGGAATTACAATGTCCATGCAGACGAATTGTTGGAGCGGGTGCGCGACTCGAGGCCCCTCGTTGATAAGCAGATATGCGATCTCCGAGATTGGCGCTGCATCTGCACTTCAGGAAACAGCAAATTGCGGGAAGGTCCTGCTTTACCCTGGCGGCGCTCCGAAAGGCTGAGCGCCGCCGACATCGGAGAGCGTTCGAGGTGTTACGGCCCGATAGGCTATTAGATTTGGGAGACTGATCATGACCTTCAGACTGGGTGGCTACGGGATCGATTACAACGGTGATCCCGAAGCCTACGCGCGAGAGCACGTCGAATTTGGCTACAATGCCGCGTATATGCCAAACATCAAACTTGAGAGCCGCGAAGAGATCGCTGCACTGGTAAAGGCATTCGCCACTGCAGATGTTGTCGTTGCCGAAGGCGGCGCATGGAAGAACCTCATTGCTCACGATGAGGCGACGCGAAAAGCTAATCTGGAGTACGCCGTACATCAGCTAGCCCTCGGCGAGGAAATTGGGGCAGGCGCCGTTGTCGCATTCCACGGTACTGTCGGACATCCGGGGGATCCCTGGCAGTTGAGCGACAATTACGATTATGGTCCGCATCCGGACAATCAAAGCGAGGCTGGGTTCCAGCGAGCCGTCGACACCGCCCGCTATGTCATCGACTTGGTGAAGCCGAAGCGTACCAAGTTCTGCCTGGAGATGGTTCCATGGCTGGTGACGGACACGCCAGAGAACTATCTGAAACTGCTAAAGGCGATCGACCGGCCTCAGTTCGGCGCACACATCGACGCTGCAAACATGGTCATAACACCCAGGTTGTATTTCAACACGGGCAAGATGATACGGGATTGCTTCGCCCTTCTCGGTCCTTGGGTCGTCTCATGCCACGCCAAGGACCTGGTGATGAAGGGAGGGCCGGGAACAATCTCCTTTCATCTGGATGAAGTCGTGCCTGGCGAAGGCAATCTGGATTACGATGCCTATGTAACTGAAATCGCCAAGCTGAAACGTGAGGTTCCCCTGATGCTGGAGCACTTTGATGTCCCGGGCTACCGTCGCGGTCTTGCACACATCAAGGCGGTGGCGCGCAGGGCCGGACTTATTGCGGGGTAGGGACGCACCACTCGGCATTCGGCTGACGAAAGGTCGTCAGTGCGTAATAGCCAAGCAGCCATGGTGTCTTGGTTGAACGCTAGGGGTGACGCTCGCAAAGGCCGACGCTACGCGGCCACTGACGAAGCTGATGGCTGACCGAGACGTTGAGGACGGTGGCGTCAGGCCTCGAGTCGACCGCCAGCTTAGATCTAGAATAGGATTGCTCCTGCGCAAGAGGGCTGCGACGACGAAATACGACCGCCGGGCGTATAGCGATCGGTCATTCGCCGTCGACCTCAGAGAAAGGACTTCTGCGCCGGCTCGACGACTGACTGCTCGGTGTACTCACCCCGACGCCTCAGTTCGGTCTGTGCACTGAAGCGGATGTCAGCATCCCGGTCTCGGGCAAACTCTTGCAGCGTTTCGTCCGTCAGCCGATCCCAGCCCTTTCCTCGATCCGGTCCCGATGGGACGCGAGGCAGGAGTCCAGGCTCGTTGCTCCAGCTCAGAAGTTGCAGAAGTGATGACGCGTTCAGGAGATCGCGAAGATGGTGCGCGGTCACATAGGCGTCCGGCATGGCGCGATGCGCTGGCAGGCCGATCTCATGGACGAGACCCGAAGGCATGCGTTGATACCGAAGCATCTGGTTGGAGAACCGCGGCAGATCCGGCCAGACCCGCATCGCGCACTTCCATGTGCAGATCCATGGTGTGCCGCCGGTGAATCTTGGTGTGCAATAGCGCTGCTCGAACGCTGCTCGGTGCGCTGCGAGCGCGTCGATCCGGCCGGATGGCCGAAGAATGCTTGCGGCAATCTCTTTCCAGAAGGGTGCGTCTGCGACCTGAACGTCGAGGATATGGTGGATCGCCATAGTGTCCGCCGTGATCGGACGGCCGGGATTTACTAGCAGCGCGCCGCGTTCGGCCGTGACCTCCCAGGTGCCATCGCTATCTTGGATGACGTCCTGCCATCCGATCTCGCAAACGTCGTTCGCGCCGTTGCCGCCGGTCTCAAGATCGATAACGCGAACTCTAGGTCTAAAGGTCTCGATGGCGGTCACCTGCTATCCTGGATCACTGCTTCCATTATAAATCAAGATCGAGCCGCGGTTGTTCCTCCTTCCCATTGCCACGCCGGGCGACGATTGCAATCCGGTAAACCGGATCCCCGGAGGCCAGCAATCATTTGTTTAAGGCGGTCTTGGACAAGCCTGTGAATGATGAAACATTGCAACGCGGAGTCGCCGCAATGCTCCGCGTCGCACTTGGGGACTTTCCATTCTTGGCAGCATGCGAGATTGGGTCGCTTCCACTCACCTGCGTGGTCGAATGTTCGACCAGAAAGAATATTTTCAGCTCATTACATTCGATTTATCCAGGCGCGCAGTCCTCTTCTGTCCGTTATCGTACCGACGATACAGTCTAAGCGCTTGTATTTACAAGAATTCGGGCGGGTGCTTTACCAAGCCTTAAATCAAATCCCTCAAATTTTAGGGGTCCGGAATGAAATCGGTCTTAGCTGTTCCCCAATGCAGATGAATATGCGCGAGGCGGGAGCATCCCGCACGCACTGGAGAGTATTTTGTTCGCATTCATTGCCAATCTTCGGACGATGGCCAAGCTCGTTATATCGTTCAGTCTGATCCTTCTGGTTGGACTTGCCGTCAACCTTATCAGCATGGGATCGTCCAGCACACAACAGGAAGCGACGGGCTGGACTGAGCATACGTACAAGGTTCTTCGGGCAGTCGATGAAATGATTGCGGGGATGGTCAATCAAGAGACTGGCTTGCGTGGTTATCTGCTGGCAGGCGACGAGCAGTTTCTCGATCCGCAAAAGGCGGGGGAAACTCAGTTCAGGGTAGCCTTTGAACTGACCAAGCGCTTAACGTCTGACAATGCCGCACAGCAGAAGAGGCTGGCGGACCTTCAAGTTCAGGTCGATGGTTGGACGAACGAGGTGATGAGCGAGGAAATCGCCTCGATGCGCGAGGCCACGACCATCGACCAAGCTCGCGACATGGAGATCTCTGGCGCTGGTAAGAAGTATATGGACTCCATCCGTGCGATCGCGAAAGAAATATCTGACGAAGAAGCCTCGCTGCTCGACGAGCGTGCAGCGGCTTCTGCGGCTGCAGCCAACCGCACTTTTTGGAGCATCGTCTTTGGTATTGCGGCCACCATCATCGTCATAGCAGTCTCACTGGTGCTGTTGTCTTCAACCATGATCAGACCAATCCAAGCGATTACCGCATCTATGAAGAGACTTGCAGGTGGTGATGCTGACGCGCCAATTCCCTACGCAGGACGCGCCGATGAGATCGGCGAGATGGCAGCTGCGGTCGAAGTGTTCCGCACCAACGCATTGGAGAACCGGCGCCTTGAGCAGCAAGCGAACGCGCAGCGCAACGAGTCCGAAGAGCAGCGCCGCAGGACTGCCGAGCAGGAACGCATTCGCGCCGAGGCGATGTTTGAGGCGACATCCGGCTTGGCGGATGGCCTGAAGCAGCTTGCCGCCGGCAATCTCGCCTTCCAGCTCCCGAAGTCCTTTGCCGAGGAGTTTGAGAGCCTGCGTGCTGACTTCAATCAGGCCGTCGCCCAGCTGAGGGAGACGATGGCTTCAGTCTCGGAGGCGGCCGGCTCGATCGATTCCGGATCCCGTGAGATTGGCCAAAGCGCTGAGGATCTTTCGAAACGCACCGAGCAGCAGGCCGCCTCGCTCGAGGAAACGGCTGCGGCCCTCAACCAAATCACCATCAATGTGGCCAGTTCCACCAAACGTGCCGAAGAGGCCCGCAGCGTCGCGATACAGGCAAACGACAGCGCCCGGCAGTCTGGTGCGGTTGTCGCCAATGCGGTCGATGCCATGGGCAAGATCGAGCAATCCTCGAACCAGATCTCCAACATCATCGGCGTCATTGATGACATCGCCTTCCAGACCAACCTTTTGGCGCTCAATGCGGGGGTGGAAGCGGCGCGCGCAGGAGACGCGGGCAAGGGCTTTGCCGTGGTCGCTCAGGAAGTCCGTGAACTGGCCCAGCGTTCGGCCACTGCTGCCAAGGAGATCAAAGATCTGATCCGCAACTCATCTGTCGAGGTCGGAAATGGGGTCAAGCTCGTCAGCGACACAGGCGAAGCGCTGAGGACGATCGAAACATACATCGTCACCATCAACCAACATATGGACGCGATTGCCACCTCGTCGCGCGAGCAGTCGGTAGGGCTGTCCGAGGTCAATACTGCCGTCAATCAGATGGACCAGGTGACCCAGCAGAACGCCGCCATGGTCGAGGAAGCGAATGCCGCCGGAGCCACACTTGCAAATGAGGCGAGTCGACTGCGCGGCTTGATTGGACAGTTTCAGCTCGGTACCCAGACGGTTGATCCGCTCGCGTCGCAGCGGCGAACAAGCGCCTTCGCGAAAGCCGGAGTGACCCCAGCTCCCGTTGCCTCGCCTGTCCGCGGCATGATCGGCAAGGTCGCGAACGCATTCGCGGTGAAGGGGTCTGCGGCTGTCGCAGTGGCGAACGAAAGCTGGGAAGAGTTTTAAGTGGTAAATTTCAGGCGGGAGCTTGAGAAGTCCCGCCCGAGTATCACGGTTCCTGAAGAACCGCTTCGCAACTCGCGGCCGGCGCTCGAGTGGCCAAAGCCACCCAGGCGCGTCCGAGTGGCGTAGCACTGACCGGTCGGACAGGAGGCCGGCCCGGCAGGAGTGCCGGATCGATCTCTGGCAGCGACGTTACGAACTGCGGAGCGGCAATTTTTTGACCGAGCCAGACCAGCCGACCAACGTCGATCACACCGCGGGTCGGCCGCGCGGATCGAACAGCGCGATACCCTCGTTCATGCTGCGGAAGGTGGAGCGGATGGTGCGGGCGGCGGCCTCCGCCTCTTGGTACTGCCTCCATCATTGAGGACGTCGAAGGAAAAATCGAACGCATAGTTCCATAAATCGTCTTATGCTACTTTTTAAAGTAAGGGGGGCGGATTCCATTTTCAAATGCAGCTAGGAGAATAACCGCCATAGTTACAAGGAGGATGGAATGGCCCGCTCTTTCGTGCAGTTGAGTTTGGACGAACGCGCAGATGCATGCGAGGAAGATCAGTCAGGCAGAGATCGCACGCACCCTCAGCCGTGACCGCTCGACGTTCTGCCGTGAGCGTCGTCGAAACTACTGGCATGATCGCGAAGTTCCTCTCGTCCAAGGTACTGGCATGTGACGGCTCGGCGCCGTCTGCAAGGATGCAGACGCGCTTTCAGGAACCATGGACCATTTGCGCGAGGACATCGAGAAGTCGACGAACCGCGATCAAAGGCGATGTTCGAGACCTGCGAGGGGGCGCTGAAACCAGCGCCTCCCAATCTGTCGTCGTGACGCTCAGTGGCTATCCGACAAGCGCATTGTCGGCGCGCTTGATCGCAAGGATGGTCGAGCGCGGCAATTTGCCTTCGCCGTCTGGAAAGGGCGCATCGGGGTGCTGAATGCCGACGAACATCGTCCGCTTGTCCGCCGACCAGGTCATGCCGGTGACTTCCGAGCCTTTCGGGCCGGTCAGGAAACGTTCGATGCGGCCGGTCGCCGGGTCGCCGGCAAGCATCTGGTTGTTGCCCTGGCCGAGGAAGTCGCCTTCGTTGGTGTCTTCGCCGTCCGTCTGGATCCACAAGAGACCGGTCGAGTCGAACATCATGCCATCAGGCGAGTTGAACATGTTGCCGGAGTTGATGTTGGACGAGCCGGCATAGGCATCCTTGTGAACGTCGGGATTGCCGGCCATGACGAACAGATCCCACTTGAACTTGCCGCTGGCATGGTCCTCATTTTCCGGATACCAGCGCACGATCTGGCCGTAGGCGTTTTTCTCGCGGGGATTGGCACCGCCGACCGGCATTTCGTCGCCGCCGGCATTCTTCTTCACGCCACGATTGGTGTTGTTGGTCAGCGCGCAATAGGCCTCGATGGCGACCGGGTTGATGGCGACCCACTCCGGACGGTCCATGGTCGTGGCACCGACCTTGGAGGCGGCCTGGCGGGTGAAGACGTGGATCTCGTCCATCTTCATGCCGGTCGTTTCCGGCGTCAGCGCCAGCCACTCACCATTGCCGTCATCAACAAACTTGGCGACGTAGAGCGTGCCTTCGTCGAGCAGTTTGGAGGTGTCGACGCCCGGCACGTAGATGCCGTTCGAAACGTATTTGTAGAGGAACTCGCCACGTTCGTCGTCACCCATGTAGACGACCACGCGACCATTGCGGGCAATCACGACAGCGGCGTTCTCGTGCTTGATGCGGCCGAGCGCGGTGCGCTTGATCGGGGTGGACGTGGCATTGGACGGATCTATTTCCACGACATAACCGGCGCGCCGGGGTTCGTTCGGGTTTTTCGACACGTCAAAACGGGGATCGAAGACCTCATAGCCATACCGGGTTTCGGCTGCGATGCCGTAGCGCTTGAAGTCGTCGGGCATGGCAAAGTTCGGATCGGACGAGCCAAAATATCCGTTGAAGTTTTCCTCGCAGGTGAGATAGGTGCCCCACGGCGTCTTGCCGGCGCCGCAGTTGTTGAAGGTCCCAAGACAGTCGGTGCCGTTCGGATCGGCTTCGGTCTTGATAAGATCGGAACCGGCGGCCGGACCGGAGATCTTCATCGGGGTCAGATGGGTGATGCGGCGATTGAACGGGCTGTCGACCACGATTTCCCAGCCCTTTTCGCCTTCGGCGACTTCCATGACGGTGACACCCTGCAGGTTCTGTAGGATCTTCACATCGTCGGCGCTCTTCGGCATGCCCTTTTCATTGTGCGGAAGATTGATTTCGTTGTTTACATATTCATGGTTGACGGCGATGACCTGACGGTCGCCGATCACGAACAGTTCCATGCCGTCGGTGTTCTCGCCGAAGACCTTGTCGGAGTTTTCGACGCTTACGCCGTTGGCAAGATCGAGATCCGGGATATTGGAAAACAGCGGCTGGCCCCACTTCGCGAGCGGCTTCCAGGCATAACCTTCCGGGACATGCACGGTGTTGTCGGTGAAGACAGGGATCGGCTTGAACGCGAAGCGCGAATCGGTGTCCTGCGCCTGCGCCGAGGTGGAGGACATCAGATTGCCGAGCGTCCCCATTGCGGCGGCAGCTGAACCGACGGCTAGGATGCCACCGAGGAAACCGCGGCGTGAAACAGCCGATTCGACGACGCGGTCGAAATCGGTTTCGGCCGGCGGTGGGTTTTGCAGTTCGTCCCATTCGTCCCAGGACAATTTGCTGGTGTCGATATTAGCCATGGTGCTTCTCCTTTGTTGTTTCTTGGAACAATTCCGACAGCGGCTTTATCTTTGTAAGATCACAACCGGATGATGAACGAGTGACCGTCGGCATGAGGTGGGTGAAGCTGTCTCTGGAGCGTCATTCTCTGCAAAAGGCCAACTCCAACCAACTTTCCGCCTCCGAAATGCAAGCCGGAAGATGATCACGGTGGACGGGGATCTGCTTGCCCATTGTCAGGAAACGGCGCTCGATGCAGCCACACGAACCACCCTGTAGCTGGCCAGGTTGCCTGTTCTCTGAACGTCGCTAACTATTCCAGCGTCAGAGCCCTAAGCCTTCTCCGCGTCACCAATGTCCTTGATGTGGTGCTGCAGGCTCATCCGATCCAACGAAGCAAATGGCAGGTTGATAAAGATGTTCAGGCGCCTCTCCAACCCGGTCAGGACCTGCATAAAGGCCTGCTTGCGTTGCCAAGCCTCGTCTTCGACAAGGATCGGGTCAGGACAGCGCCAATGCCCGGTGATCGGCAGGCCCGGCCATTCCGGAAGCGCTTCGCCGGCGGCGGTATCACTGAGGGTGAAGACAAAATCCAGGTCGGTCGCCCCAGCATCCGCAAAATCCCGGAAATGCCGAGGCTTGATGTCTTCAATCGGGTAGTCTTCGTTCCGAAGCAGCTGCAGGACGGTGGGCTCGATCACCGGCGCCGGATCGACAGCAGCGCTGAAGGCTTTGAATCGTCCCTTGCCGATCTTGTTCAGGATTGCTTCAGCCATCACGCTACGTGCGGAATTGCGCCGTGATAGAAAGAGCACGCGATAGATTCCGTCCTGCATCAATCCCCCTCGGATAGCGATATCGGAAATCGATAGAGCTATGCCAAGGTTCGGTGACAGTTTTATGAAGCGGAACGACTGTGGCCTCCCCGACGACAAGGGCAGGCAAAGCAGTCCAAAATCCTGCCGGTGTCCGACGCTCAAAAACGGCCTCGCGTTTGAGACCATGGGAGACGGACGACTGCTTCGCCGATCCATTTACCCGACTATGACGTGCGGCACGAAACGCGATAGATTTGCGGTTATACGCGAGCGGTCCTCGCGGACGGCAAGGCCGCAGGCACGGTCGCCGGCGATCCAGCTGCCAAGCACGGCAAAACCGCTGTCGCTTTCGAAAAGCGGTGCATAGGCCTGAACGATGAACCCTTCGTCGCCATAATCGCCGGGCGCGGAAATCAGCTCCCTCCCCTCTCGAAATATCGTCACGTTCTCGCCTTCTCTCGACAAGAGTGGTTTGCGCACGTAGTCGGTCAGGGTCGAAGCGGCCGGGTCATCGTGGAAATAACTCGGCAGCAGGTTCGGGTGATTGGGGTGGCGCCGCCAGAGCAGCGGCAGAAGCCCTTTGTTGGAGAGCACGGACTTCCAGGCGGGCTCAACGAAAACATCGCCGGAGCGCGCCAGTTCGCGAGCGAAGGGCTCGCGCAGCATGAATTCCCATGGGTACAGCTTGAAGCAACGGTCGATCACCCGATCCTTGAGGTCGGTGTAGCGACCCTGCGCATCGATGCCGATCTCCCGAATGTCCAGAAGCTCGACGCGATGGCCCGCCTGCACCGCACAATCCATGAGGTAGACCGTCGTGCCTCGATCCTCCTCATTGTCGGTTATCGCGGCGAAGTGGAAGATTGACTCCTTGGGAAATTGGTCGAACGCCTCGACAAGGCTTTCCTGCAGGAAATTATACTGGTCCGCATCTTTGGGCAGAACACCCAAAGCAACCTGATCGGTCAGCCAGTTGAACTGGAAATAGGCCGTCTCGAATACCGAGGTGGGGGTATCGGCGTTGTATTCGAGCAACTTGGCCGGGCCGTTGCCGTCATAAGCAAGATCAAAACGGCCATAGAGGTGCCGGTCGCGGCGCTGCCAAGATCGCTGCACCACATCGCGCAGATCCTCCGGAATGGCCAGCCTGTCGAGCGACTCTTCGCTGCTGACGATCTCGCCGACCAGATCCATGCACATATCATGCAGTTCCTGGCTCGGCTCCTCGATCTGCATCTCGATCTCATCGAGCGTGAACGTATAAGCGGCATCATCGAGCCAATAGGGCTCACCATACATGACGTGAAATCCGAAGCCGACGGCCCGCGCCTTGTCACGCCAGTCAGGACGCGCCGGAAGGGTGATGCGATTCATGTCAGCCGCCGAAACTGAAGGACGAACGGCCGCCGAAGCCTTGCCGGGCAACGGTGCGGGTATTGACGTTGACCGGCTTGACACTCTGGCGCGAGGGCACCGTCACGCTGTCGCTGCCCGAACGAACGGTGGTTGTGACCGTCTGCCCCGAGCGGTTGCGATAGATAGGCGTCGAGCCGTAATAGGAACCACTCGCCTCCTGGCGCCGGCGATAGTCGTAATAGTCGCCGATATTGTTGAGTGCCGAAGACAGCACGTAGCCTGCCAGGAACGGCACGAAGAAGTTGCCGCCTCCGCCGCCATTGTTGGTGACAGTGTTGGCCGGCTGTTCGGTGCACTGGCCCTTGCCGTATTCGGCCTCGCAGGCGGCCATGCCATTGAAACGCGGCGCTGCGGCGAGATGGGCGCGCATGGCATCCTGATAGCCGGTCTGGCAGACCTGCCGATCCATGCCAGCGGCCACGCATTGGTCGACGGAAGTGAACATTATATCCGAAGGAGCTTCCTCGCCGCAGCCGGACAGCGCCAGGGTTGAGGCAGCGATGGTGCCAAGGGCCAGGAAAGGTCGCCTGTGCCCGCTCATGCGTCTGCGCATCTTTCCCTCCCTCAATAGGTCATGCAGGCGGCGTTGAGAATACCGACGACGAGCGCGATTCCGCCGCCCCATATACCGGCAGCGATGTCGTCGGCAGTGATCTTGTCATGCAGATCTTTCATGGTGAAGTTTGCTATGTAGAAAGCGAGGATCTGCGCCAGAGTGCCTATCACCGCCCAAATGATATAGTCGACGATGCTGACCGAATTGGCTGCGGCCGAAGCCAGAGGCAGGCTGAAGCCGACAAGTGCGCCTAAGAAAGCCGTGACGGCCGCAAGATTGCCGGCGCGAATAAGCTGAACCTCCTTTT
This sequence comes from Rhizobium sp. MHM7A, assembly GCF_005862215.1. Classification (NCBI taxonomy): domain Bacteria; kingdom Pseudomonadati; phylum Pseudomonadota; class Alphaproteobacteria; order Hyphomicrobiales; family Rhizobiaceae; genus Rhizobium; species Rhizobium sp. MHM7A. Next base: position 33,975 of record NZ_VCHT01000026.1, on the reverse strand, counting down.
GCGGGGTCAACCAGGTATAGATCACCGCGAAAACCGCGTATGCGGCAAGACCGACGGCGAAATAACCGAGGAAGGCAGGCAGGCCCGCCACGTAGTCGAGCATCGAAAAAGTCCTCCATTGAAATCGACAAGTCTCTCAGACGCGACGAACGTCGGCCGGAGCCAATCCATAACCGATCAGAAATTCCACCGAGCTGCCCGCCTGCCTCTGTCCGAGATCGAGGTCGCGCTCGACGTTGATCAGAAGCATCTCCCGCGTCGAGCCAAGTGGGCGGTAATACAACATGCAGGTCTGATGGATGGAGCGCTGCGCCTCACCATCGTCGACCTTTTCGACAAATTCCACTAGTTGCGCCCGTTCCGGCCCGTCGCCCCAGAATCGGTTATAGAGGATCCCATCAGCATCATAAGATGGCTGGCCGATCAGGCCATTCGGCCCGGTCCAGCGGTTCCATTCGCTTTGGCTGACGGGCACGACGCTGTCCCAAGGCTGATAAAAGCTGATGTCGTCGATCGCTTCACCCGGCTTGCCCGCCGCCGACATCACCTGAATCATCCGGTTCTCTTCATCATAATAGCGCGACAGAACGGTTGCGGCATCGAGTGAAACCTCACCGTAGCCGGCGATGATGAACGGCCCGCTTCGAGGCAGCGGCATGGCCGGCTCACCGCCCAAAGCATCGGCTTCGAGGGAGAGGAAATCGATCTCGAGCGCCCCGCCTATGGCCGCGCTCAGCGGGCCAAGCTCTTCGGCCAAGGGCTTCTCATTCTTGTTTCCGCCGAACCAGCCGATCATGTCACGTCTCCCAATCGAGCCCAGGCAATGACAGCGGGATCTAGCCGCATTCCGCTGATGTAGTAAAGGGTCTCGCCGCCCTGCATCAGCGTCTCGTCCCGGCAATTGAGGTCCGTTACGCCGTGGCTCAGCATGCCTACGAGCGTTACATTATGCCGACGCTTGAGGCTTAAAAACACGTCGCCATAGGACAGGGGCGTTTCCAAGGGCGGCACCGCCAGGGAAAAGGCCGTGTCAGTGGATGCGGCCGATAACAACCGTGCGGCTATTTCCGAAGAGCCCGGATCCCGTGCGGAGCGCGACAGAAGCTCCTCGGCGAGCGAACCCACAGCCTCGACACGCGGCCGACGCTGCTTGACCATCTGCGCTGTGCGATCATCGGCGAAATAGGCTACGATATGGGCATTGGGCGCCTGATCCTCGGCAATCAGGACGGCGGCCAGCGTTTCATCGTCATTTGCTCCGCGCGCTATGATCGCACGCGCCTTGGCCACTCCGGCCCGCAGCAAAGCGTCGGCATCGGCCAGCCGCTCCGTTCTGATATAGTCGGCATAATTGCTGGCGGGATTTTCCGGCAAGTCCTTGGCGACCAGAACGGTCATCGGTTCGTTGGCATGCCGCTCGGAATGCAGCAGCCGCAGCGTTTGGTATGTCTGCCCCTCCTGCCAGCCCAAAACGATGATATGACCGGTACGTTCGCTGTAATCACCCAGTCCGCGCATGCGATTCCTCCAGATCGTACCGATAGCCGTCAACAACTTGCCAAGAACAGCGGTAAAGATGGCAATGCCACCAGGCAGGACGACCAGAACGGTGATGATGCGGCCGAGTCCTGATTTCGGGGAAAGATCGCCATAGCCGACAGTCGTTGCCGTAACCATATAGTAATAGAGAAAATCGACCGGGCTGCCGACGAGATCGTCCTCGCCGGCCAGCAAAAAGAGCAGGTAGGAAGCAACCAGATGGGCAACAAGGATAAGCAGAAGGGCTGACCACGCCAATTCGCTGAGCGACAGATATACACGCCGCAGTAATGAAGCGATAAATGGCAAGCGATTCCCCCCGTTCTAAGCTGTAGCCTACCGGAATTTATTTCGCGCGCCAGACCTTTAAGTTGTAATCCGACTACCCAGATATTTGCGACGCCAACCGATGGAGGACCTTTTGGAGACCTGGAACCTTACGACTTTAACGCGCCTATTCGCGGCCGATCCGGAAGCGCTGGGCGATGTTGATGTAGCCGTACCCGAACATGGAGACGTCATCTGCGTAACCCTTAAGGAAAGAGGCGATCTGGACGTCTTCGTCACGGTGAGCGGAGAGCGCGATATTCTCGTCAGCGTTGTCCTTGCACCATGCAAAGACGTGCCCAACCGGGAAGCCTTCGAACGGATGGTTCTCAAGACGCACAAGTTCGTGCCGCTGTCGAGCTTCGGCATCACCACGATTGATGGCGAGGAATGGTATGAATTGTTCGGCTCGCTGTCGGCGCGCTCGTCGGGCGAGACCGTGGTCGAGGAAGTCGCCATACTGGCTGCCAATGCGGTCGATGCGGCGCACATGATTGAAGAATGGAAAAGCGGGGAGATTGCAGCGTGAGCACCTGGGGAAAGATTTTTACCGCCATTCGCGGCGGCATTAACGAGGCAGCGGAAGCGGCCGCCGACAGCCAGTCAATGCGCATCCTCGACCAAGAAATCCGCGATGCCGAACAGTCGCTGCGCCGGGCGCGCTCCGATTTGGCCGGCATCATGGCGTCGAACAAGAGCGTCATGCGCCGGCTCGAAGAAAACCGTGCGAAGGAAGCCAAGGACACCGACAGCGCCCGGGCGGCGATCTCAGCGGGCCGCACGGATCTCGCGCAGGGTCTCGCGCAGCGCATTGCCAACAGTCGCGCCGAAATGCAGCGAGACCAGGACGAACTCGATCGGCTGCTGCCTCGCCAGCAGCAGATGCTGCGCACGATCCAGGAGACCGAATCGCGTATCGCGCAGATGAAGCGCGAGGTGGAGAATGTCAAAGCCAATGAGTCGCTGCTGCGGGCTCAGTCGGCGATTGCCCATAGCCAGTCGGGCATCAACACCCGTCTCGGCAGCGCCGTCCAAAGTCTCGAACGCATCAAGAAGCGCCAGGAAATCACCGCCGGCCGCATCGAAGCCGGCGCTGAACTGGCAGCGCTGGAAAACGGCAGCGATCTCGATCGTCAGCTGCGCGAGGCCGGCATTGGCAGTTCGAGTGAATCGGCAGACGACATCCTTGCACAGCTGATGATACCGAGGCATTCCGCCGACCCGGTCTTGCTGCCAGCGCCCGCCGGCAACAAAGACTGAAAATTCCCGGAGCGGCGGCCCGTCGACAAATTTATTCCTGAAGACGGAGCGGCCGCACGAGGAACTTCGGTGGATCTCGCAAAGGCGAAGATCTCTTTCGTCACGGACGGCAGTGAAAAGCCGATCCCGTGGCTATTGGCGCCCGACGGCTGTTGCCTGCGACCAGACAACCATCCATTCGCCTTCGCGCTGTTCATAAGTATCTGTGTGCCAATATTCCGCAGGCGGCACGGCGTGTCCGTTGAAGAAAACTTCGAGGCGCGCACGATACCGTATCACGGCGACGGGTCCATGGAGGCGAACCGCAATGTCACCCGGCTCCCAAAACCGATATTTGATGTGTCCGGCTGCGACGGCGCCTAGATATTCATCGCGCGAGAGGGCCACGCCGATTGGCGTGATCAGTTGAAAATCATCGGCGTGAAGAGGTTTGGCTGCTGATATATCGGCTTCGACCAGTGCACGCAGTCGGGTCCGCTCGATCTCACGGATGTTGTCAGCCTCAGTTTGAACATCGCTTGTCATTCTCAACTCCTGAATGCATTTGCTTTTCGCGGCGCGGTCAATTTCGACGAGCGGTGCCACAAGGCCCGATGGATGAGGTAAGGGCGACCTTTTGCACTTTCCCGGAATGGGCCGCGCGCAACACGCGGAGAGCACCCTCCCGCGCTGTCCGGATGAGTCCTGCCACATCCCACACCACGCCGCTTGGAAATGGAAACGCCGTATGGATGACATAATCACAGCCCTCGACCGCGTCCGCCCAGCAGAGGTCTTGGTCGAGGCCGGCTTCGACGAAGTTGAGACTTTTGGCGAACGGCTGGAAGCGCGACGGGATCTCCGGCGCTGAATGGATCCCCACGAATGCTTCCACGAACGCGATAACCTTGTTGCAGCAACTGCAGCGCCACATGCCCGCGGAGGAAGCCACTGATACCTGTGACGAGGGCCGTGTATCTTTCGGCAATGCCGACGGGTTTATCATCCTACTCCTACGATGGCGCCAATTAGACAATTGGACTCAATTTGTCCATGTGGCTTTTGACACCTCTGACAAATAATGTCAATGTGTCCATATGAAGGATGAAGATCGCAAATTAGCCCACATCCTGGATTCGGCGCTACCAGTGTTCGCCCGGTACGGTTTTCAGAAGACCACTATGGCGGATATTGCGCGCACGGCGGGGATATCGCGCGCTTCGCTCTATCTTGCTTTCAACAGCAAGGAAGAACTGTTTCGGGCCGGTTCAGCCCGTGCGCACCGATTGACGATGGCCGAGGTGGAGGCGGTGCTTGATCGGGTGGGAGACGTAATTGATCGCATTGCAGCTGCCATTTCCGCCTTCCAGGAAGGGTTGATCGCCCCGTTCGGCAAAAGCGAAAACGCCAAGGAACTGTTCGATGCGAACATGGAGCTCGCCGAGGACATAACGATCGCCGCCCGATCGAAGCTCATCTCGCTACTGTCAGAGGCCGTGGAGGACGCCCAAGATCGAGGGGAAATCGATTTGGCGGCATCAGGAGCCCGACCTGCCGACCTCGCTGCCCTTATTGCGGCTGCGATGGATGGAATAAAGCACAATTTCCGCGCCGATGGCTCATCCGATGACTCCATACGGCTGTTGATGCGGGTTTTGCGATTGGCACTCATGCCCGAAAGCAGAAGGTGACTGCCCGATGCGGGGTTGAACCGGAGCTTTTGCAGCGGTGGGCGCCTTCTGAGCCCTGGATGTCATGCATTTGAATGGTGATCACCACGCGACGCGCATCAGCGGTTTCCCCCTTGCGCTTGCAGTCAAAGCACGCTAATCGGCTTGTGTAATGTTATTACATCACGAACAAGCGAAGGCCGTGCCGGCCAATCGAAAGGATTTCGGTGAATGACCAAGGCGATCACAACACTCAGCTACGCACTGGCTGTATCCGCAACATTGACCTTTGCAGGAACGGCAGGCGCCCAGTCATCTTCGGGAAGCAATCACAGCCACAGCCATTCCCGCGATAACAAGGGGTCGGTGTATGATGGGTATTTCGATGACGATCAGGTAAAGGCGCGTGAACTGTCAGACTGGGAAGGCGACTGGCAGTCGGTCTACCCCTATCTTCTTGACGGAACCTTGGATCCTGTGATGGTGGACAAGGCGAAACATGGCGACAAGAGCGCCGGAGAATATCGTGCCTACTACGACACCGGATACAAGACTGACGTCGACCGGATCGTCATCAATGGAAAAAAGGTTACGTTTTTCCAAAGCAAGGACTCGGCGACCGGAGACTACGAGACGGATGGGCACGAAATCCTTACCTACAAGAAGGGCAATCGAGGGGTTCGTTTCATCTTCAGGAAAATCGCCGGTCATGACGCCGCACCTCGATTCATCCAGTTCAGCGACCACATCGTCGCTCCCGAGAAGGCCGATCACTACCACCTTTATTGGGGCAATGACCGCGCCGCGCTGCTGAATGAGGTCACCAACTGGCCGACCTACTACCCCGCGAGGCTGACTGGTAAGCAGATCGCCGAAGAGATGCTGAGTCACTGACTGGCCGAGGCGACCGCACATAGGCGGAGCGGGGGCCAAAGCGCCTCTCATGTGCTTGCTTGGAGCGTGGAGCATCCGGCGGCAGCTGCCGGGTCTCCGCTATCCTCACCTAGGCTGCAGCGCGCGAGGAACCTTTGGCAATCACAGAAGTTTCTGAAGTACGCGATCGTCAATGACTTCAGTCAAAAGAGCCGCAATCTACCTGTGTGAACAGCTTCAACGGCTCTGCGCCCTCGCGCCGCGGCATCGGTGACAAACTAGGCATTCAACATGCACGTCGAAACGACAATTTTCGAGCCGAGCGACTGGGTCCCGAACAATCAGCGCCTTCCTGTGATACTTTACAAGGGGGTTTTTGGCGACCACGGACATTGTGACTTCAAAGGTCGCTTCGCAGCAAGCGGTTGGGCAGGCATCTGGACAAACGGTGTCTTTGATTATCAGCACTACCATACCAGCGCACATGAGGCACTCGGAGTGGCATGGGGTAGCGCCACTCTTCTAATTGGCGGTCCCGGCGGTCAAGCAATGAAGGTCACGGCGGGGGACTGTCTGGTGCTGCCAGCCGGGACAGGGCACCAAAATCTCGGCTGTACGTCGGACTTCCAGGTTGTCGGCGCTTATCCTGAGGGACAGCATGCCGACATTCAGACCTCGGCTGCATCAAGCGAAATGCTCGCAAGAATCTCGTCAGTACCCATCCCACACAGCGACCCCGTCCAAGGCCCGTCGGGATTTCTCACCGAGAGCTGGCGGTAGCCATTCGCCAACAATCGTGCGGCCGCAAGACCGGTTCGAGAATGGGATGCGCGAAGCGCGCCTAGCTGACACCGAGAAACTGCCTAAGCTCGGCAGTCTGCGGATTGGCGAAGACATCCTCCGGGCGGCCTGCTTCATGGACCCGGCCCTGATGCATGAACACGACGCGGCTGCAGACGTCGCGGGCGAACTTCATCTCGTGGGTGACCATGAGCAGCGTCATTCCCTCGGCGGCAAGTTCGCGCACCACGGCCAGCACTTCGGCGACCAGTTCAGGATCGAGCGCCGACGTAATCTCGTCGCAGAGAAGTGCTGTCGGCTGCATGGCGAGCGCGCGGGCGATGGCGACGCGCTGCTGCTGGCCGCCCGACAGCTCATCCGGATAGGCGTCGAACCTGTGCCCCAGCCCGACCCGCTCCAGCATCCTGCGAGCGGTCGCCTCTGCTTCAGCCTTGGGAGTCTTTTTGACCACCGTCTGCGACAGCATGACATTGCCGCCGGCGGTCAGGTGCGGGAATAGGTTGAACTGCTGAAAGATCATGCCGACCTTGAGGCGCAGCGCCTTCAGATGGACTTCGTCATCGAGAAGCTGCGCGCCGGCGACGGAGATGGATCCGTCGGTGATGGTCTCCAGGCCGTTGATGCAGCGAAGCAGGGTCGACTTGCCCGAGCCGCTCTTGCCGATAATGGCAATGACCTCGCCAGGCTCGACGTTGAGGTTAATGCCTTTTAGCACCTCGTTGGTTCCGTAGCTCTTGCGAACGTCAGTGATTTCGATGAGCGACATTGAGCTTCCTTTCCAGGATCTGGCTGCTTTTCGACAAGGGCCAGCAAAGGGCGAAGTAGATGAGAGCGACGAGCCCATAGACGGTGAAGGGCTGGAAGGTGGCGTTGGTAACCACGGTGCCGGCTTTCGACAATTCGACGAAGCCGATGATCGAGGTCAAGGCGGTCCCCTTGATGATCTGAACGGAGAAACCGACGGTCGGCGGTATAGCGATCCTCAGCGCCTGCGGAAGGACGACGTAGCGCAACTGCTGCAGACGGCCCATCCCGAGGCTGGCGGATGCCTCCCATTGGCCCCTCGCAACCGCTTCGACGCAGCCTCGCCAGATTTCACTGAGGAAGGCGGCGCTCCACAGGATCAGCGCCAATCCAGCCGCAAGCCAGGCCGGCACGTCTATTCCGAAGAGGCCAAGGCCGAAAAAGGCGATGAAGAGCTGCATCAGCAGCGGCGTTCCCTGAAAGAGCTCGATGTAATATTTTGCGAATACCCTGGCGGCTTTGCGCCTGCTGATGCGCAGAAATAGCAGACACAGGCCGACCATACCGCCGCCGATAAACGAGACCAGCGAAAGAAGGATCGTCCAGCGGGTGGCGAGCAGCAGGTTGCGCAGGATGTCCCAGAGTGTGAAGGTGATCATCGTGCTGCTCTCCTCGGGAAAATGGACAAGCCGATCAGACCCAGCACCTGCCGGAGCAGGATCGCCAGCGCGAGATAGATTGATGTCGACACGATATAGGCCTCGAAGGCGCGGAAAGTTCGCGATTGGATGAAGTTCGCCGCGAAGGTCAGATCCTCGGCAGCGATCTGCGATACGACTGCCGAGCCGAGCATGACAATGACCACCTGCGACGAGAGTGCCGGCCAGATGCGCTGCAGCGACGGCACGAGAACGACATGACGGAAGGTCTCCAAGCGCGTCATGGCGAGGCTCTCGCCTGCCTCGAACTGTCCTTTCGGCGTCGCCTGGATGCCTGCACGGATGATCTCGCAGCTATAGGCGCCGAGGTTGACGACCATCGCGAGATTGGCGGCCGTCAATTCGGAGAGCTGAAGGCCAAGCGATGGCAGACCGAAAAAGATGAAAAAAAGCTGGATCAGAAATGGAGTGTTGCGGATCAGTTCGACATAGGCCGCAACGACCGGCTTCAGCCAAAGGGGCCCGAGTGCCCGCACCCAGGCGCAGAATATGCCCAGAGAAATGCCGAGCACACCGCCGAACGCGATCAGCTCCAGGGTGATCAGTATGCCCTTGATGATCTCAGGGTAATATTGAAGCAGCCAGCCGAATTCGAAATGGTAGCTCAAGGAATGTCCCCTCCTGCGGTGACGGGGCGCATGTCATCCCACGGGGCGCGGGAGACATGCGCAATATCCGGATTTCCTTACAGATCGGACGGCAAATCGGCGCCGAGCCACTTTTGCGATATGGCGTTCAGCGTCCCATCGGCTTTGGCTGCGGCGACAATGCTGTTCACTTTCTCCAGCAGCGCAGACTGTTCCTTGTTGAGGCCGATATAACAGGGCGAGTTCTTGATCAGGAACTTCAGCTCAGGGCGTTTGGGAGGATTTTTGGCAAGGATTGCCGCCGCTACGACGTTGCCGGTAGCGACGATGTCGACCTGGCCGGACAGGAACGCCGAGATGGTGCCGTTATTGTCCTCATAACGCTTTATCGTCGCATCGGCCGGCGCGATCTTCGTCAGTTCGAGGTCCTCCACGGCGCCGCGTGTGACGCCGACGCTCTTGCCCGCGAGATCTTCGGCCTTGGCAACCGAAAGATCGGCTGGCCCGAACACGCCATTGAAGAAGGGCGCATAAGCGACCGAGAAATCGATCACCTTTTCGCGCTCCGGATTCTTGCCGAGGCTTGATATGACGAGATCGACCTTGTTCGTCTGGAGATAGGGGATGCGGTTAGCGCTTGTGACCGGCACGAGCTCGGCTTTGACGCCCAGCTTTTCAGCAATGAGATTGGCCATGTCGATATCGTAGCCCATCGGTGCCATGTCGGTGCCGACGCTGCCGAAAGGCGGGAAATCCTGCGGGACCGCGACACGCAGTGTGCCGCGGGCGGTAATGTCGGCCAGAGCATCGGCGTGGGACGGCGAATTGAAGCTGAAGGTTGCGGCCAGGGCCGCGATTGCGAAGAAGATTCGTCTTGTCAGCATGTGTTCATTGCTCCTTTGAAGTTGCGGTTTTGCGGTCAGAGTGTCGGGAGATGGAGGCCGCAGTGCTGGGCGGAAGCGATAGCGACTTGCGCAGATCCGAAAGCGGATCCGGGCGCGCAGTGAGGTCGAGGCCCATTTCCACTTCATCAAGATGTTCGACGGAGAGCTCCGCAGCTCTGCCGAAATCACCTTCTTGCAGGGCCTCGAAAATGCGGCAGTGACCCTCGTGGGACTGCGCCGCATGAAATTCGGATTGATAGAGCATCGAAATGAGGATCGTCCGTGCGGTGAGGTCGCGCAGGATATCGACGATGATGGTGTTCCCGCTCAGTTCCGCGATACGGATATGGAAATCGCCCATCAAATAGGTCAGGCGCTGGCGGTCGCCCGCCGCCATCGCATTCCTCTCCTCGTTCAGATGGGTGTCGAGCGCCTTGCGTCCCTCCTCCGTCAGCACGCCCATACTGCGCAGCAATCCTGCCTCGATGACGCGCCTCGCCTCATAGACAGCGACCGCGTCCTCGGCAGATGGCTCAACGACGAACCAGCCTCGCCGGGGGCTGACATGCACGATGCCGCGTGCCTCCAGGCGCATCATGGCTTCGCGAACGCGGGTTCGGGACACTGCGAAGAGCGCCGCCAGCTGGTTTTCGCCAAGACGCGTGCCCGGCCGGATCTTGGCCGAAAGGATCCCTGAGACGATCGTTTCCTCGATGGACTTCTGCGTGGTTTCGGATGCGTGGCTGTCTTGCATACAAGGCAGAAAGCAAGGCTCGTGCCAAAGATCCCGTACTCAGTATTTTTAAGCTGTCTCGGATGTTTCGCGGGAAATTTGCCTTCGGGGAATGCAGACTGAACGTAATTTGTGCGAGCGCACATCCCTCACCCGACATCGGCCCCATCGCCGATCCCGCCGCTCAGAACCCGACCGGCTCGAAGCCAGCGGATCGATCAGTCCAGCGGCGCCGACGACAGTTTTGACGGGCAACCGCATCGCCGCTTTAATTGAAGCTCGAGGTTTTGAGGAATTCCGCCAGCCGCTCGGTCTTCGGGCGCACAAACATTTCCTTCGGATCGCCCTCCTCGCAGATGACGCCCTGATTCATGAAGATCACGCGGGACGAAACCTCGTAGGCGAAGCGCATCTCATGGGTGACGAGCAACATGGTCATGCCGTCGGCGGCAAGCCCTTTGATAACCTGCAGGACTTCGCCCACCAATTCCGGGTCAAGCGCTGAGGTCACCTCGTCGAACAGCATCAGCCGCGGCGACATGGCGATAGCGCGGGCAATTGCGACACGTTGCTGCTGCCCGCCGGAGAGTTGACCGGGATAATGGTTGGTGCGGGCGGCGAGGCCGACCCGGTCGAGCCATTTTTCGGCAATGATGCGGGCTTCAAGCTTCGTCATCTTCTTCACCTTGACGAGGCCGAGCATGACGTTTTCGGCCGCACTCATATGCGGGAAGAGATTGAACTGCTGAAAAGCCATGCCGGTCAGCGCGCGCTGGCGCGCAATTTCCTTCTCGCTCTTGCGCCGCCGCGTCCCGCCGTCGACACGATAGCCGATTTCCTCGCCGTCGAGGCTTATCGTGCCGCCCTGGAACTCCTCGAGCATGTTGACGCAGCGCAGCAAGGTGGTCTTGCCGGAACCAGACGAGCCGATGATGGAGATGACCTCGCCTTCCTGCACGGCGCAATCGACGCCCTTGAGAACTTCGTGGATGCCATAAGTCTTGCGCAGACCCTTGATGTCGAGAATGGTCTTGGCCATCGGGGAGTCTCCTCAGGACGGCAGGGCGGTCTTGCGCTCGACATATTTGCCGAAGTGCTCGATGCCGTAGTTGACGATAAAATAGAGACCGCCGGCCAGAAAATAGAACTGGAGGCTCATGAAATTACGGGAAATGATCTCCTGCGTGCGCAGTAGAAGCTCCGCGACGCCGATGACGGAAAGCAGCGTCGAGGCCTTCACCATCTCGGCCGCCGTATTCACCCAGGCCGGCAGACACTGGCGCATGGCCTGCGGCCACAACACCGAGGTGAAAGTCTGGGTAAAGGTCAGGCCGATCGCCTTGGCGGCTTCGGTCTGGCCCTTCGGAATCGCTTGAAGCGCTCCGCGCACGATTTCGCCCACGTGGGAAGAGCAGAAGACGGCAAGGGCGAGGACTCCGGCGGAGAAAGGTCCGAGATCGAGACCGACCGCAGCGGAGACGTAATAGCTTGCCAGCACGAGCACGAGCACCGGCGTACCGCGGATAATGTCCGTATAGGCACGCACGATCAGACGTAGGACGACGCCGCCGTAAACCAGCGCCAGGCCGACAAAAACGCCGAGAATGGAACCTGCGAGAATGGCCAGCAGAGAGATCGACACCGTCATGGCCATGCCGTTCATGACGACATAGCGGGCGATCCAGAGTTGTTCGAGAAATGTGTGAGACATAGGATTATCTCGGCAGGGCCAGACGGCGCTCGACGAGGCGCATCAGGGCGGCGATGAGGAAACAGGTCGCAACATAGAGGGCTGATGTAACCATCCAGGTTTCAATGACGCGGAAGCTCTCGACGTTGATCTTGCGGGCGGCGAAGGTCAGTTCGGGCACGGCGATGGCGGCGGCGAGCGAAGTGTCCTTGAAGAGCGAGATGATCGTCGAGGAGAGCGACGGCAACACGTTGCGCAGCATCAGCGGAGCGATAATCGAACTGCGGATCTGCATCCCCGTCAGGCCGATGGCGAGGCCGGCTTCCGTCAATCCTCTCGGGATGGACAGCAGTCCGGCGCGGAACACCTCGGCGAGATAGGCGCCAGAATAAAGTGAAAGAACCAGCACGAAGCTTTTCATCTTGTCGAGGCGCAAGCCCATCTGCGGCAGCGCGAAAAAGGCGAAAAGCACCAGGACGAGAATCGGCAGGTTGCGAATGACAGTGACATAGACGCGCGCCGGCACGAGCGCAAAGCGGCTCCTCGACGTCAACGCGAAGGCCACGACCAGACCGATCGCGGCCCCAATCAGGATCGAGATCACTGCAAGGCCGAGGCTGAGGGCAAGTCCGCTTAAGAGAAAGTCGAAATTGCGCCAGACGGCAGCGAAATTCAGCGTGTAACCCATGCGGGTCCTTTCAGACCAGAGCATGCCGCCAAACCTACCAGCGGCACCGACGACGTCATGCTCCAATCATTCGATTCAGAACCGGATTCAGATCTTGGCCCGACCTGGGCCAAGATCACCCTGTTCCAGCGGAGCGGGATTGAGCTCCCGCCCCGCATCGCGCTCACTGGAATTCAACGGGAAAGCCGATCTGCGGCGGCGTCAGATCTTTTCCGAACCAGGTCTTGAACGACTTGGCGTAGAAGTCGAACTCGACACCCGTCATCGCTTCATGAAGAGCGGTGTTGACGAAGTTCAGCCAGTCCTGATCACCGCGCTTGACGGCGCAGGCATAGGTCTGGGGGTTCCAGCCGTAGCCGGCGTCCTTGTAGCGGCCCGGGTTCTGCGTCATGTACCAGGCGAGCGACGACTGGTCCGTGGCCGCGGCATCGGCACGCCCCGACTCCAGCGCCTGATAGATCAGGTCGACGGATTCGTACTGGTCGACGGTCGCCTCCGGCAATGCGGCATGCACCATCGCTTCGGCATAGACGTTCTGGAGAACCGAGATGGTGACCGAGGAGCCGGCAGCCTTCAGGCCGGCATAATCGGCATATTTTCCGTCCGCCTTGAGCATCAGGCCGACGCCCTCACGATAATAGGGAATGGTGAAGGCAACCTGCTGGGCGCGCTCGCCCGTAACGGTCATGAACTGGCAGGTGATGTCGACCTTATCGGTGGTGATGTTCGGAATGCGGGCGTCCGACGACTGGTTGACATATTCAATCTTATCCGGATCGCCGAAGAGGGCCTTGGCGATGATGTGGCCCATGTCGACATCGAAGCCCTGCAGCTTGTCGTCCGCGCTTTTGAAGTGCCAGGGCGCATTGGTGCTGCCGGTGCCGAGCACGAGATGGCCGCGGGCCAGCACTTCGTCAAGCTTGCCATCGGCGAGCACAGGCGTCGACATCAGGGCGGCGACGGCCAGTGACATTAGGCCGGTGCGAAAGGAAATGATCATGGCGTTCCCCTTTTGTGGATGTTTGGGTGATCCAATATACCGGACATGTGTCTATTTTATTGGATTTTGATATCAAGTGCTATCGGAGATGAATTGTCAATGGGGCGTGCCGAAAAACGCGCAGCAGAATGCTTACCGATGTTTTCGGCAGCACTTTTGCGTTGGCATTCGATATCCCTCGCCGCGTCGGCCACCAGCCACCGCGTACCGGCGAGCCTGCGTGGCTTTTTCCCTCGCCCTAACCTTCTCTCGGCTTGCGGCGCAGACGCGCCCTTCGAGAGGCTAATGGGGACGGAGAGGCTGCAGCATCCCCGCCGCCTCTTTTACAGGAGAAGGCGCCGCCAAGTGGATGAGCCGCAAGCGGCAATCACTTGATCCAGGGATTGCGCGGCATAAGAACGAGGCTTGCTGCGCGATCGACCGCTTCAAGCGGCCCCGACGCCGGCGGCAAAGATTGCGATGCAGCGGTGAAGATGGGCAAGCATCAGGGTTCGGTCCGGCCAGGCTTGCACGCGGCCTTCCGGCGGGCCGATGCCGCCAAAGATCATATCCATCAGCATGCGGGCGCCGCTCTCCGGATCATCCAGCGACAGCCTGCCTTCCGCACGGCGATCTCTAAGCCAATCGGCGAGATACTGCCGGCTGGCGAGTATGCCTTCGCGCTGGAGAATATCGATAAGCTCGGGAAACTGCGCGGCTTCGCGAAAGACAAGCTGCAGGAAGCCAGCGCGTTCCGCATCCATATCCTCGTCCATGTCGATCATGAAGATACGCTCGAGACTCTCCGCGATCGAGATATCTTCAGGTGGCCGCGGCAGGTCAAGCATCAGGCGCCGATGCGCGCCGACCACAGCTGCAAACAGCTCTTCCTTGCTCTGAAACAGCTTGTAGAGCGTCTGCTTGGAAACACCCGCCTCCGAGGCGACTACCGCCGTGGCGCTTCCGGCATAGCCAAATTTTACGAAAACGCGGCGGGCGACTTCGACGATATGAGTGCGCTTGTCTTCGTCGCTGGAGACTTTCGGCCGGCCCCTTTTGCGCGGCTCATCTGAGCTCTCGTCGGTGATATTCATGACGATCAGGCCGCTTTGCCGGAATGCATGCCGACGATCCTAAAAAGCAGCCGGGAATATCGGATGGACGATTTTTTCGGTCGTGGCATTAGCAATTTCGATTTAGAGAACTCGTCAGTTTGCAATACGACGTCCGCATCTTAAGGCATTCTGTCCTGTAGTACGGTTTCAGCAAAAAAATCAACCACGAGCGGGCAGGTCGACTAAGACACGTCCAGCAGCGCCGACAAATTGATGCCCCAACTGATGACGCTGGCGATAAACCGCTTCGATCAGTCCGGCTCCGGCAGCGAGGATGGCGGCGGCGCCGGCATGGACGTTGCCGATCTGGATACCGAGGCGGCAAGGCTTAACTCGTGACGGGCCGGCCGTCGGACGTCAGGGAAGGTCAGACAGGCCGGCTCTGCCAGGAAGATACGGACGGGCTGATTGAACTGCTGCGATAGATCGGCAAGCTCCACGATATGCTGATGCGATTGGCCTGAGAGCGCCGTCGCAGAGCACGATTTTCAGCAATCTACAGAAACCCGTCGGCGGATTAATTCCCGCTGTCAGTGCTTCGGGAAATCAAAACTCCCAAGGGGAGATCAATTCGAGGTCCGTGGTCGCGAAATCGCCCAGGTTTCGGGTGGCAAGTCGACCGCCATTGACCCGCGCAATAGCTGCGATCATGCCATCCGGCGCTGACATGCCGCGTCCTTGGCGAGTTGCGGTTCCCATGATCTCACCATAGGCAAGAGCGGCCTCCTCGGTCAGGCCAAAAATCCGGTCCGCGAAGCGGCGACGCCAATCGGACAGTCCTTGTTCGAGGCGCTCGGCTCTTTGATCAGGCCGGATCTTCTGGATACCGTAGGCGATCTCGGCAATCGTCACCGTCGGCAGAGCCAATTCAGCATCATGACGAACGAGCCATGCGATCACCGCTTCATCGGGTGATTTTCTCAACGTTTCCGAAACAATGTTGGTATCGAGAAAAATCAAAGCTCGATGCCCTTATGCGCCTGCCGGCCTTCCTTGAGGACAGTCTCAAGGTCGATATCCGTTCCGCTTTGCTGCGAAAGCCTGGTGTAGAAAGATGACGCCGGCTCCCGGCCGGCCTGGCGTATTTCATAGGATTCGAGCGCCCGCTCGACGATGTCGGCAATCGAGCGGTTTTCACGGCGTGCCAGCCGGTGGGCAAGATCACGCGCCCTCGCGCTTCGTACCGAAAGCTGAGGTTCAGCCATGTTCATCTCCTTTGCGATACATATAGCGACCTCCCGTTTAGCCATCAAGATGGCAACTGATGGCTTGGTACCGAAAATATGTTGGTTGTCTTCAACCATCCCAATTTTGGACGGCTGCCTCCTTGCCAGGACGGTTAGTCGACTTCTCATCCGAATAAGAAATTAACCACATTTCAGCGTTCTTGAGAAATAATGCTCTACGTAGATCAGGCGTCTCGAAGAAGAGAGCCGCAAAGTTATTTGGAGACAGTCTTGGCACTTACTATTGCGCGCAGCTTGGTGGCCTTCGGCGTCGCTGTTTCGACTGGCCTTTTCATGTCGATCGGATTACAGCAATCGGCGCTCGAGCGGCTGAAAGTCAACGGTCCGGTTTACGAGCAGGTGGTCTACGGCAAGGATCTCATCGCCGATATCCTGCCGCCGCCGCTTTTCGTGGTCGAATCCTACATGCTCTCTTTCGAAGCCAGCAAATTTCCCGAACTCACCGAGACCAATCTTGCCAAGATCGCAAGTCTGAAGGCCGCTTACGACGACCGCCGCGCCTATTGGAAAACCACCCGGCTACCGCAGGCTTTGAAGGACGAGCTCGAAAATGGTGTGCTGACCAAGGGCGATGCATTCTGGAACGTGATGAACCGCGAGATCATCCCCGCGCTGAAGGCAAAGGATGAAGACAAGGCGCGTGGTGCGATCGAGCAATTGCGCGTCGCCTTCCATACGCACCAGGATGCTGTGGAGAAACTCGTCGCACACTCCGACGCTTTCCTGAAGGGCGAGGAAAAGAACGCCGCTTCGGAAATCGTAACCTGGACGATCTATGCGGGAGCTGCCGGCTTCGGCTCCTTCGCCCTGCTGCTCGCGGGCCTCTATTTTCTGCGCCGTCGGGCCATCGTGCCGCTGGATGGCATGAAGGCCTATATGGGCAACCTCGCCGAAGGCGATTTTTCGACCGAGGTTCCCTATTCCGACCGCTCCGACGAGATCGGCGCCATGTCCAAGGCCGTGGCGGTGTTCCGCCGCAATGCGCTGGAACGACAAGATGCTCAAAAACGAGAGACGGCGCTTCGCGACCATGAATTCCAGCGCGAACGCAGCCAGATGGCTGAAAAGGCCGCCGAGGAGCAACGACGCGAAACGGTGATCGAGGAGCTGACCTACGGTTTGGACCAGCTTTCGCTCGGCAATCTCAATTGCCGCATCACCACAGCCTTCGCACCCGCCTATGAAACGTTGCGTGCCAAATTCAACGACAGCCTGGATGCGCTTTGCGTCTCGATGGCGGAGGTCGCCCAGACCTCCAGGCAGGTCGGCAGTTCCTCCTCCGGCATCACGGATGCCGCCGACAGCCTTGCATTGCGGACCGAACAGCAGGCGGCGATGCTTGAAGAGGCTACGAGCGCGCTGGGCGAAATGAACGCCAAGGCCAAGGACGCCTCGAACCATGCCGGCAAGGCGACCGGCATGATGGCCGAGACCCGCAGCAGCGCCGAACATTCGGCAGCCATCGTTCGCGATGCGATCGCCGCCATGCAAAAGATCGAAGGTTCGTCAACCCAGATCGGCGAGATCGTCAACGTCATCGACGAGATCGCCTTCCAGACCAACCTTCTGGCACTCAACGCCGGCGTCGAAGCCGCCCGCGCAGGCGAGGCCGGCAAAGGCTTCGCCGTTGTGGCGCAGGAAGTGCGTGAGCTAGCTCTCCGCTCAGCCAATGCCGCCAAGGAGATCAGATCCCTGATCTCAACCTCATCGTCTCAGGTTTCCACCGGCGTGGAGCTCGTCAACCGCACCGGCAAGGCGCTTATGGAAATCGAAGGCCAGGTCGAGCAGGTCGCCGGGCTGATCGCCCGCATCGTTTCGGTTTCTTCTGAGCAGGCGCTCGCAATCGGGGAAATCAATGCCTCCGTCAACGCGCTCGATGAGGTCACCCAGCGCAACGCCGCCATGGCCGCGGAAACGGTCTCAGCCTGCCGTGCGCTCGGCAGCCAGACGCAGACGCTGGAAGGAATTGTCAGTCGCTTCCAGACCGATGCGGCAGCTGCAGAATCAAAATCGCGCAAGGTGGCTTGACCTTGATCGGCCAGTGACATTCATCTCACGCGCCTGCCGTGATTTCAATTCGTCACAACCGCCACGACCCCGACGCAGTCGCCTGATTTGACCAGGCCCGGGAAATGCCGCGCACAGAGAATGCCGTCCATTGCTGCACGGATCTCGCGCGGCGCCTCACCCGTCCTACCGGTCGGGTGGATGCAAGCGATGACGTCATCCTTGGCGACCGCTTCACCGAGATCGACGATAGGTTCGATCAGTCCGCCTTCTTCTGCGAAGGAGAAACAGCGGCCGTCCGGCATGTCCAGCCAGGTCGTAGGACCGGTATCGACGGCGCCGCCGACGATACCGGCATGACGCAGAACGTTTATAGTGCCGCGTTTGGCAATCGCCGCACTTCTCGCCGTGGCGGTACCTCCACCGCCGAGTTCAGTCGTGATAAAGATCTTGCCCATTTCCTCGGCCGCCGTGTCATACATGCCGACTGCATCGATCTCCAGCATCTTCATCGAAAAGGGTGCGGCAAAAGCTGTCACGAATTGGAAAGCCTGGGCCTCCTGTTGTTTGTTCGGCACGATATGGGCCGCGCAGAACGGGAGAAAATCGAGCGTCTTGCCTCCGGAGTGGAAGTCGAGCACAAGATCGGCCATCGGCAGAAGCACGCGCTGGAAATAATCGGCGATCTTCTCGGTCACCGTGCCGTCCGGACTACCCGGGAAGCTGCGGTTCATATTGCCCCTGTCGATCGGCGAGGTCCGGGTTCCCGCCAGGAATGCCGGATAATTCATCGCCGGCACGATAATGACCGCGCCTCTCACCTCTTCGGCCCGCAGCGTGCGGGCGAGATCGAAAAGCGCGATCGGCCCTTCATATTCATCACCATGATTGCCGCCGGTGAGCAGCGCCGTCGGTCCCTCGCCGTTCCTGACGACCGTGATTGGAACCATCACCGAGCCCCAAGCGGAATCGTCGCGGCTGTAGGGCAGCCTGAGGAAACCGTGTTGGACGCCTTCGGCGGCGAAATCCACCGTCGCGCTGATCGGCGACGGCCGCAAGCCAGTCTCTGTCATGACAGCCTCAATCCTTGACCATCAGCTTGCGCGGCACGCTGGCGAGGCATTCGACACCGCTCTCGGTTATGAGGATGCTCTCCGTCGTTTCGAAACCCATGTCCTCGAGCCAGAGGCCGGTCATGAAATGGAAGGTCATGCCGGGCTTCAACTCCGTCCGGTCGCCCGGCCGCAGGCTCATGGTGCGCTCGCCCCAGTCCGGCGGATAGGAAAGCCCGATCGGGTAACCCGTACGGTTGTCCTTGACGATCCCGTATTTCTTCAGCACCGCGAAGAAGGCATTGGCGATATCCTCGCAGCTATTGCCGGGTCTCGCGACGGCAAGACCCGCTTCCATGCCTTCCAGTGTGGCTTTTTCAGCGTCGAGAAAAGCCTGCGTCGGCTTGCCGAGGAAGACGGTCCGCGACAGCGGCAGATGATAGCGGTTGTAGCACCCGGCGATCTCGAAGAAAGTGCCCTCCCCCTTCTTCAACGGCCGGTCGTCCCAGGTCAGATGCGGTGCGGATGCTTCGACGCCGGACGGCAGCAGCGGCACGATGGCCGGATAGTCGCCGCCGATGCCGTCGACGCCGCGCGTGCCGGCATCATAAATTTCCGCCACCAGATCGCATTTACGCATGCCGACCTCGATCTTGTCGAAGATGCGGGCGTGCATGGCTTCTACGATCCGGGCCGCATTGCGCATGTAGCGGATTTCGGTCTCGCTCTTGACCGCGCGCTGCCAGTTGACCAGCGCGGTCGCGTCGACGAAACGTGCATTGGGCAGATGCCTCTGCAGCGCTGCGAAGGCGGCGGCCGAAAACCAGTAATTGTCCATCTCGACGCCGATCGTCATCTTGGCGAAGCCGCGCTCCGTCAGGATGCCGGAGAGGTAGTCCATTGGATGACGCTCGGTCGACTGCACGTAATGATCGGGATAACCGACGATGTTATCATGCTTGAGATAGGCGGTGAGCTTGGCGCCATTGGCGTCCTGACCGCGGCCGAACCAGATCGGCTCGCCCTGCGGCGGTACGATCACGGCCTGGTGCACGTAGAAGGACCAACCGTCATAGCCGGTCAGCCAGGCCATGTTCGAGGGGTCGCTGACAACAAGCAGATCCACACCCTTCGCCTCCATGGCACGCCGGGTTTTTTCCAGCCGCGCGGCATATTCGCCGAGCGAAAACTTCAGATTGGGCTGGGTCATATCTCTTCCCTTCTTGTCCGGCGCCGCGCCGGTCAGCTTTCGAATGTGGTGCCGGCATTCGTCGCGCCGGCGCGGGCAAAGGCGAGCGTGGCGATGGCGGTGTCCTGAATGCCAGTTCCCGTGAGGTCGGCGATGGTGATCTGGTCGCTGCTCGTCCTGCCCGGCATCAGGCCGGAAACGATCCGGCCGAGTTCGGCGAAATCAGCATCCCTATTGACGAGGCCTGCTTCGATCGCATGGTGCAACTCGCCCATCCGGCGGGTCTGCTTCAGGCTGTCGGCGACATAGAGACCGGCGCCGGCTATGGCCGCGGGATCGATCTCGTTCTTGTGCTCAGCATCCGATCCCATGGCCGTCAGATGCTGCCCGGCTTCGAGCCAGCCGGCGTCGATGATCGGTTTTTCTGCCGGCGTTGTGGTCACGATGATGTCTGCGCCGGACATTGCTTGCCGCGGGTCGGATATCGCGTTGACGGGAAAGCCGAGCCTGGCCGCCAGCTCCGCAGCCACGCCCTCGGCCCTCGCCGCATCCCGCGCCCAAATCCTGGCGTCACGGATCGGCCGCACCAGCGTCAGCGCTTCCAGCTGCAGCCGCGCCTGCATGCCGGCGCCGAAGATCGCCGCCACGCTGGAATTCTGGCGCGACAGATGCTTCGCCGCGACGGCGCCGGCCGCGGCCGTGCGCACGTCGGTGAGATAGCCGTTGTCGAGGAGCAGCGCCTGCACCAATCCGGTTCGGCTCGACAGCAGCACCATCATGCCATTGGTGCTCGGCAGACCGATTTTTGGATTGTCGAAGAAGCCGGGGCTGATCTTGATCGCAAAACCCTCGATGCCGGGCACGTAGGCGGTCTTCACATCGACCTCACCCCGATACTCCGGAATGTCGAGCCGCAAAATCGGCGGCATGGCGACCGCTTTCGTCGCAAGCGCGGCGAAAGCCTGCTCGATACAGGCGACGGCATCGCGATCGAGCACCACCACGTTGCGCAATTCCGCTTCCGTCAGAATGATCATGCGGCTCATGGTCTATCCTCCGCGAACGCCGCACCCTCGCCGTTGATCACTCGGCGGTGCTGTTCCATGTCGACATTCCGCCCCGAAAGGATTGCAACGACAGGGCCGCCCGAGCTGATCTTTGCCGCCAGCAGCGCCGCAATTCCGACCGCTCCAGCCCCCTCGACGATCTCGTCCTCGCAGGCAAAGGCATGGCGCACGCCTGCGGCGATCTCGGCCTCCGTCAACAGGACGACGTCGTCGAGAAGCGCGCGGCACATGGCGAAGGTCAGGCGATTGTCGAGGCCGATGCCGCCGCCGAGAGAGTCGGCAAGGCTCCTCACCTCCTCGACCTGCACCGGCCGTCCGGCATCGAGGCTCGCCTTCATCGCCGCGCCCTGTTCCATCGTCAGGCCGATCACCTTCGTCTTGGGATTGACGCCCTTGACCGCGGCGGCGACGCCCGCCGCAAGGCCGCCGCCGGAAAGCGGCACCAGCACCGTGGCCACCTCAGGCAAGGCGTCGACGATTTCGAGCCCGAGCGTCCCCTGCCCGGCGACGACGTCAGGATGGTCGAAAGGCGGGATCATCACCAGACCCTCCTCTCGCACCAGCCGGTCCACTTCCTGCTGCGCCTCGTCCTGCGATCGGCCGACGATGCGCACATCGGCCCCGAGATTGCGGATTTCCGCAACCTTGTTCTCCGGCACCAGCCGCGACATGCAGATCGTCGCGACCGCGCCTTGCGCCTTCGCGGCGTGGGCAAGCGCCCGGCCGTGATTTCCGGTCGAGGCGGCGACGACGCCGCGCGCGCGCTCTGCCGGTGACAAGGACAGCACCGCATTGGTCGCCCCGCGAAGTTTGAAGCTGCCCGTCGTCTGGTGATGTTCGAGCTTCAGCCAGACCGGAACGCCGGCAATCGCGGCAAGCGATGCCGACAGCACCATCGGTGTTTCGACGACCCGGCCGGCGATCCGCCGCGTCGCTGCGCGAATATCCTCCAGTGAAACCGGCAAGGCGCTCACCATGATCTCAGCCTTCCCCATAGGGCATGGTCATCAGCTGACCGAGCTCGGGCCGCACCCGATCATCACCGCAAAGCCTCAGGCAGGCCCAGGCGGTTGCGAGATTGCTGGTCACCACCGGCTTGCCGGCCTCGCCTTCGATGCGGGCGGCGACCTGTGCGGCGCGCAGAGCCGTGCAGGAAATAAACAGCGCATCGGACTGCGGCGCCAGCGCCTCACGCGCGAAGGCCGCGATCTCATCCGGCGCGATCCGCGCCATCTCGCGGTCGTCGCTGAGGCCGAGGCAGGTAAAGCGGTCGATCGCAAAGCCGAGATCCGCGAAATATTCCGCCATCGGCCGGCTGGTCTCGATCGTATAAGGCGTCAGCACCGAAATCCGGCGGGCGCCGAGCGCCTTCAGGCCTTTCACCGCCGCCGCCGTCGGCGTCACCACTGAAACACCCGGCTTGGTCGCATGGATCGCCGCCTCGATATTGCGGTCGCCAATGACGACCGAAGCGGATGTGCAGGAATAGATGATCGCATCCAGCGCTTCGTCCGGCAGAATGAGCCCTGCGCCTTGCGTCAGCGACGGCTGCATCTTCAGGAGATTTTCCGGCGTCACCGGGTTGGCGTAGTGGATGCGGCTGACATAGACGCCGATCCGGTCGCTGGCGACCATACGCCGGAAGTCCACCTCCGTCGTATGGTCGGTCGACAGAATGACGAGGCCGATGCGCTTTTCCAGCGGCCGTTCGTCAAGTCGTGGCAGTCGGCCGGCGGGAATGATCTCGATTCCTGCGGTCATATCAATCATCCATCCTAGCATAGCGTTCCTCGAGCCAGCGCAATCCGACGACCGAGACCAGGCTGATGACGAGGAAGAAGATGCCGACGAGCGTCATCGGTTCGATATAGCGATAGTTGCTGTTGGCGATGCTTTTGGCCTGGTTCATCAACTCGAGCACGGTGATCGCCGATAGCAGCGGCGTTTCCTTGAACATGGCGATGAAATAATTGGCGAGCGCCGGGATCATCGGCGGGATCGCCTGCGGCAAGATTACGTGGATCCAAGCCTGGCGCGTCGTCAGATTGGTGGCCTTAGCCGCTTCCCATTGTCCGCGCGAGACGTTCTCGATGCCGGCGCGATAGACCTCCGCGGTATAGGTCGCGTAGTGAATGCCGATGCCGATGACACCGGCGGTGAGCGGTGACAGCCGGATGCCGATATCGGGCAGCACGTAGAAGATGAAGTAGAGCTGTACCAGCAGCGGCGTCCCGCGAATGAATTCCGAGACGAAGCCGACCGCCCGGGAAATGGCGGCGACCGGGGATCGCCGCGCGATGGCGAGCGCCAGCCCGACGACCATGGCGACCGCAGCGCCGAGGATGGTGGCAAGAATGGTGATCTTGAACCCTT
The DNA here is from genome assembly GCF_005862215.1 of Rhizobium sp. MHM7A. Taxonomy (NCBI): domain Bacteria; kingdom Pseudomonadati; phylum Pseudomonadota; class Alphaproteobacteria; order Hyphomicrobiales; family Rhizobiaceae; genus Rhizobium; species Rhizobium sp. MHM7A. The sequence continues at coordinate 10,452 of NZ_VCHT01000026.1, read as the reverse complement.
CGAGAAGGGTCGGCAGGATCTGCCAGACGAAATCCCAATCCCATTCCATATGATCAGGTCCTCACGCCGTCGAGGCCGCGTGTCATCCGCCGCTCCAGCAGGCGCATCGCCGCCGAAATGGCGGAGGCCATGAGGAAATAGAGGATGAGGATCGCCGCAAAAGGCACGAGCGTATTGCCCGTCTGCGCCCGCACCACCTGCGCCTGGAAGGTCATGTCCGTCAGCGAGATCAACGACACGACGGCCGTGCCCTTCAAGAGCTCGATCGCGTTGTTGCAGAAGGTCGGCAGCATCAGCGGCAGCGCCTGCGGCAGGATGACGTGGCGCATGCGCTGGTAGCGCGACAGGTTGAGCGCGATGCAGGCTTCCGACTGTTCGCGCCCGACCGCCTTGACGGCGCCACGCACCACTTCCGCTCCGTAAGCGCCGACATTCAGACCGAGAGCCAGCACGCCCGCCTGCAGCGGCGTCAACGTCAATCCCGCGAAAGGCAGCACGAAATAGACCCAGAAGAGCTGGACGAAGATCGAGGTGCCGCGAAAGAATTCGATATAGGCGGTCGCCAGAGCCCGGAGGGCAAAGAAGCGCGACAGGCGGCCGAGGCCGGCCAGGAAGGCCATGACGAGTGCCAGCGCCGAGCCCATGATCGTTAGCTCGAGCGTCACCAGGGCGCCCTGAAGAATCAGCGTCAGATAGCCGGACCACACCGACATCGGCAACTCACTTCTCTATGGATCGTGCGAGAGGCGAACCGGCCATGGCGGAACGCATGGCCGGCTGTTCACACCAAGTTACTTGGCTGCGGCGCAGAGCTTTTCGCGGCTCGTCGACATCGCCGCCTTGGCCGAGAAACCATAGGGCTCGATGATCTTGGCGAATTCGCCCGATTCCTTTAGCTTCTTCAGCTCGACGTCGAAGGCGTCACGCAGCGCGACATCCTGCTTGCGGAAAGCGGCGCCGTCGCAATAGACCGGCGCATTGACGACGGGGGCGACGGTTTCGAGATTCGGATCCTTCGCCTTCGCGATCAGATCGTGGATCGACAGGACCGGCAGCGAATAGACGTCGATGCGGCCGTCCTGCAGCATCTTGATGCCGCTCTGCCCATCCGGAACCACGATAACGCGGTCACGCGGCACGCCGGCTTCCAGCGCCAGCTTCTCTTCCGTGCCGCCGCCCGGCGCGCCGATCTTGGCGTTCGGATTGTCGGCGATATCCTTGTAGCTCGTCAGCTTCAGCGGATTGCCCTTCTTGAGAGCAAAGGCTTCGGCGTCGCAGAGGATCGGTTCGGAATAGGCAACGGCATTGCAGCGTTCCGGCTTCATGAAGAGGCCTGCCGTAATCGCGTCGTGTCGGCCGGCCTGCAGGCCGGGAATCATCGCCCCGTATTCCGAGATCGAGGCGACCACTTCCTTGACTCCGAGCTTTTCGAAGATTACCCGCGCCACATCGGGCGCGGCACCCGAAACCTTGCCGTCGGCGCCGACGGCCGTGAACGGCGGCTCGTTGGCGATGGCGATGCGGGCAAAGCCCTGTTCCTTCAACTGCTCGAGCTTGTCGTCGGCGGCGTAAGCCTGCCCGCCGGCCGTCACCAGCAGCACCGACAGGCTGACGGCGCTCAAAAGGTATCCTGCTTTCATCGTTCCCAACTCCTCTGGCTTTCCTTGCGCTCTGTTTTTGCGGGCAATCTCTGACGTCAGACGCGGTGCCCTGCCGCGATGATCTTGCGCAGGAAGATCTGCGTCCTCTCCTGCGTCGGGTTGCGGAAAATATCGCCGGGCCTGCCTTCCTCGACTATCTTGCCGCGATCGAAGAACAGCACGCGGTCGGCAAAGTCATGTGCGAAGCCCATTTCGTGGGTGACGAGAAGCATCGTCATGTCAGTCTCGGAGGCGAGGCGGCGCATGACGTTCAGCACCTCCTCGACCAGCTCCGGGTCGAGTGCCGAGGTCACCTCGTCGAACAGCATGATCTTCGGCGACAGCGCCAGCGCCCTGGCAATGGCGACGCGCTGCTTCTGCCCGCCGGAAAGCTGCGCCGGCACGCTTTTCGCCTTGTCGGCAAGGCCGACCATATCCAGAAGCTCCATCGCCCGCTTCTCGGCCTGCGGCCGCTTAATGCCCTTGGTCAGCATCGGCGCCAGCGTGACGTTGTCGAGGACGCATTTATGCGGGAACAGGTTGAAGTGCTGGAAGACCATGCCGATCTTTTCCCGCATGCGATGCAGGTGCCGCTCATCGGCCGCCACCAGCCCGCTGCCACCAGGCATGTGGTAGAGCTGCTCGCCGTCGACCTCGATGTGGCCGCCGCTGATCGTCTCCAGCGTCATCAGGATGCGCAGGATCGTCGTCTTGCCGGAGCCGGACGGCCCGATCAGCGCCAATTTCTCGCCCGGCATGACATTCATCGACAGGCCGTCGAGCACGGTCAGCGGACCGTATCTCTTGACGATGTTGTCGATGCGAATGATGGGCGCAGGCATTCATGTCTCTCCTTGTTGAGACAAGCAATGACCTAACGATGACGGCCTACGAAAATCATGTCAATTCGTAAAATAATATCATGACAATTATTCTGCACCTGCCGACAAATGCGGCGGCAGCGTCAAATCGCAAGCAGCAGTTCCTCCGGATTTCCCTGCGCCAGCGAGGCAACGATCCCGAGTCCTGTCCGCAGTTCGCCTTCCGTCGTCGAGCCGAGCGAGATGCGCACCGCCGGCGTCCAGCCGTGATCGGTGGTGTGGAAGGATTTGCCCGGCGCGATCGCCACGCCGCGCAGCCTTGCCTGCGACACGAAACCATCCTCTGTATGGCTGCCGGACAGCGGCAGCCATACATGCAGGCTTTGCGGGTGCGTTCGATAGGACAGGCCGGCCAGCATCTCCGCCGCGATCGCGTGGCGTCCGACAAGGGCGCGGCGCTGCCAGTTGACGAGTTCCATCGCCGTGCCGTCGCTGACCCAGCGGCTGGCGATCTCGGCCATGGCAGGTGTGGCCATCCAGCTGGAAACGAGATGCCGGTTGGCGACGGCGGCGACATAGCGGTCGGGCGCAACGAGATAGCCGATCCTTAGGCCGGGAACGGTGATCTTCGTGAAGCTCGTGACATAGAGCGTGCGCTCCGGCGCGAAGGCGGCCATCGGCGGCGGGCGGTCCTCGACCATAGGCCCGAGAATATCGTTTTCGATGATCGCTATGTCATGCTTGGCTGCCACGGCGGCGAGCGCCTGCCGGCGCTCGGCACTCATCAGCGCCGCCATCGGATTGATCACGGAAGGCTGCAGGAAAATAGCCCGGATCGGCCCTGTCCGGCAGGCCTCGTCAAGCGCCTCGGGGATCATACCTTCCTCGTCAATCGCCAGCCCCTGAAGGTGCAGGCCGAGATAGCTGGAGAGCGGCACTAGCGTGTGATGGCTGATCGCCTCGGTCGCTAAGGTCGAACCGGGTGGGGCGACACTCATCAGCGCCACTGTCATGCCCGAGGTCGCCCCGTTCGTCACGCTGATGTTCAGCGGCGACGCCTCGAGCCCGCAGCGCGCCAGCCATTCGGTGGCGACGACGCGGTGACGCGGGAACACCATATTCGGCCGGAATGACAGGGCCGAGCTGGAAGGCAGGTTTTCGGAAAGCCAGCCGAAGGCCTGGCGCATTTTTTCCAGATGGATCTGCTCGCAGACCGGCTTCAGGATCGACAGATCGATCACCTCGCCCAGCCGTTCCGGCAGATAAGGCGGTTCCGGCTCGCGCGGCCGCGTCTGCACGAAGCTGCCGCGCCCGATCTCGCCCGATATCAGCCCCCGGCGGTTCAACTCGTCATAGGCGCGGCTCACAGTCTGCACGGAAAGATGCAGATCATCCGCCAGCTTGCGATGCGGCGGCAATTGCGTGCCATCGGAGAGCTTGCCGTCGGTAATCGCGTTGGCGATCTGCTCGGCGAGCGAGAGATAGGCAGGCCGGCGGAGTTGCGAGGGATCGGGGCGCCAATTTGTCATGATTTAACACTGATGAAAATCAGTTCAATTGACAATGCCAAAATGCGCTTCCATTGTCTTTTCACCGCGTTTGAAATGATTTCTTTCTAAAGAAAGCACCATGAAGCTCGACGCCATAGACCTGCGCATTCTCGACGCCGTCCAGCGCGACGGCCGCATCACCAAGCTGGCGCTCGCCGAAAAGGCCGGGCTGTCGCCGACGCCGTGCTGGATGCGGTTGCGCAAGCTTGAAAAGGCGGGGATCATTACCGGCTACCATGCCCGGATCGCCCCGCGGCGCATCGCCCCGGTCGCCAGCGTGATGATGGAACTGACACTCGCCAATCATCGCCAGGCTGATTTCGAACGCTTCGAGCGCGCTGTTGCTGCAACCCCCGAGATCGTCGCCTGCTGGTCGGTCGGCGGCGGCGTCGATTATATTCTGAAGATTTTGGCTGCCGATATCGATGCCTATCAGCGGCTCGTCGACGGGCTTCTCGACCGTGAGCTCGGCATCGACCGCTACTTCACTTACATCGTCACAAAAACCGTAAAGGAGGACACCGTCCTTCCGGTTTCTTCCTTCGCCGCCCCCGGCGAAGAACAGAGCGCCTCGTAGACATTCTCTCCAGCAGGCGGCCGTCCTTTAGACCGTCTGTCTGTTTCGACCATCGGCAATGGACAATCTCTCGCCCGCTCTCGTGGAAGACTTGCGTCAACGCCACGAGGAGATTGGACATGACCGCCGTTTTTGCCCGCGCCGCCTATCATGATGCGTTGTCGCGGTTCGCCGACCGTCATCTCCTGCGCGATCTCGCCTATGTCGGCGGGCGCTGGATTGCCGGAGAGACAGGCAAGAGTTTCGCCGTGACCGATCCGGCCTCATCGGCAAGGCTGGCCTGGGTTGCAAGCCTCGGTGCGGAGGAGACGGCAATGGCGATCGATGCGGCATCAGGGGCCTTTGCGGAGTGGCGCGCGATGCTGCCGCAGCACCGCGCAGCGATCCTGCGGAGATGGCACGCGCTGATGCTCGCCGCGAAAGAAGATCTGGCGCTGATCATGACGCTCGAACAGGGCAAGCCGCTTGCCGAAGCGCGTGGTGAGATCGACTACGCCGCCTCCTTCATCGAGTGGTATGCCGAAGAAGGCAAACGCCTGAACGTCGAAAGCGTCACCAGCCATCTGGCGGGTGCGGAAATGATCGTCCGGCGCGAGCCGCTCGGAGTTATCGGCGTCGTTACGCCGTGGAATTTCCCTTCTGCCATGCTCACCCGCAAGGCGGCCGCAGCACTTGCCGCCGGCTGCACGGTCGTCGCCCACCCCTCCTCGGAAACACCGCTTTCGGCCCTCGCGCTTGCCGAGCTCGGCGAGAGGGCCGGCATTCCCGCCGGCGTCTTCAATGTGGTGACCGGCCATGCCGCGACGATCGTCGGACAGATGTGCAGCGACAGCCGTCTGCGCGCCATGAGCTTTACTGGTTCGACCGAGGTGGGCCGTCTGATCGCCGCCCAATGCGCGCCGACCATGAAACGGCTGGTAATGGAGCTTGGCGGCCACGCTCCACTGATTGTCTTCGACGATGCCGATATCGAAAAAGCAGTCGATATTGCCATCGACGCCAAATTTGCCACATCGGGCCAGGATTGCCTTGCCGCCAACCGCATCTTCGTCCAGCGGCGCATCTCCGATGCCTTCGCCAAGGCTTTTGCCGCTCGCATCGGCGAGCTGAAGGTCGGCGCAGGGATCGAGGGTGGAAGCGAGATCGGGCCGCTCATGCATGAACGCGCCGTTGGCAAGGTCGAGGACCAGGTCGCCGACGCCTTGGCGCGTGGCGCGCGGCTCGTTGTCGGCGGCAGCCGCCATGAGGCCGGCCCGCTCTTTTATCAGCCGACGCTTTTGACGGATGTGCCAGCGGATGCTCTGATCATGCGCGAGGAGACCTTCGGGCCTGTGGCGGCGCTTGCCACCTTCGACACGGAAGAAGAGGTCGTCGGCCGTGCCAACGATACCGAATATGGCCTCGTTGCTTATGTCGTCACCGAGAATGGCGCGCGCCAGATGCGCCTCGGCCGCGCGCTGGAATATGGCATGGTGGCGATCAATCGCGTGAAGATCACCGGTGGCCCCATCCCATTCGGCGGCTGGAAGCAGTCCGGTCTCGGCCGTGAAGGCTCACGTCACGGGCTCGAGGCTTTCACCGAGCTCAAATATCTCTGCATCGACACTGCCGCCTGAGCGCCCATTTCAAAAGAGGATAGGACATGCTCGACAAAAGCAACGAACTCACCGCCTGTGACCGCGACCACTTCTTTCATCCCTCGACCCACATGGGCACGCACGCCCGCGGTGAGACACCGACGCGCGTCGTCGCCGGGGGCGAAGGCGTCTACATCACAGACACGAGCGGCCGCAAAAGCCTCGACGCCTTTGCCGGACTTTATTGCGTCAATGTCGGCTACGGCCGCCAGGAGATCGCTGACGCTATTGCGGAACAGGCGAAGAACCTCGCCTATTACCATGCCTATGTCGGCCACGGCACGGAAGCGTCGATTACGCTTGCGAAAATGATTATCGACCGCGCACCCGCCGGCATGAGCCGCGTCTATTTCGGCCTCTCCGGCTCGGACGCCAACGAGACCAACATCAAGCTGATCTGGTACTTCAACAACATTCTCGGCCGGCCGGAAAAGAAGAAGATCATCTCGCGCTGGCGCGGTTATCACGGCTCCGGCGTCATGACCGGCAGCCTCACCGGTCTTGCGCTTTTTCACAATGCCTTCGATCTGCCGCGCGCCCCGATCCTCCACACCGAAGCGCCCTATTATTTCCGCCGGCCCGATCGGTCGATGAGTGAGGAGCAATTCTCGCAATATTGCGCCGACAGACTGGAGGAGATGATTCTAACCGAGGGGCCAGATACCATCGCCGCCTTCGTTGGCGAACCGATCCTCGGCACCGGCGGCATCGTTCCGCCCCCTAAAGGCTATTGGCAGAAAATCCAGGCAGTGCTCGACAAATACGACGTCCTGCTTCTCGCCGACGAGGTCGTCACCGGCTTCGGCCGTCTGGGCACGATGTTCGGTTCGGATCACTACGGCATGAAGCCGGACCTGATCACCATCGCCAAAGGCCTCACCTCAGCCTATGCTCCGCTTTCCGGCACTATCGTCTCGACCAAGATGTGGCAGGTGCTGGTGCAGGGCTCCGATCAGCTTGGCGCAATCGGTCATGGCTGGACCTATTCCGCCCACCCGATCTGCGCCGCCGCGGGCATCGCCAATCTGGAACTGATCGACGAACTCGGCATCGTCGAAAATGCCGGCAAGACCGGCAGTTATTTCCGGTCGCAACTGCAAGAGGCGGTTGGCAGCCATCGCAACGTCGGCGAAGTCCGCGGTGATGGGCTGATGGCGGCAATCGAATTCGTCGAGGACAGGGACGACCGAAAATTCTTCGATGCCGGCCGCAAAATCGGTCCGCAGGTCGCTTCCGCCCTTCTCGACCGCGGCGTCATCGGCCGCGCCATGCCGCAGGGCGATATTCTCGGCTTCGCTCCACCGCTCTGCCTCACCCGCGAAGAAGCAGACGTCGTCGTCAAGGCGGCAGCGGACGCCATTAAAAGTGTTTTCAAAACCATCTGAGGAGAAGAGCCGCATGACGATCCCGGAAAAGATGGCGGCGGTATTGCTCACCGGCCATGGCGGCTTGGAAAAGCTCGTCTACGACAGGGACGTCCCGGTCCCGAAGCCAGCGCAGGGCGAGGTGCTGATCCGTGTCACGGCCTGCGGCATGAACAATACCGATGTCTGGGTGCGCGAAGGAGCCTACGGTACAGAGGACGACCCTTCCGCTGTCTCCACCTGGCGCAGGCAAGGCAATACGCTGACATTCCCTCGCATCCAGGGCACCGATACCGTCGGCCATATCGTCGGCGTCGGCGCGGGCGTTGAGCCCGGACGCATCGGCGAACGCGTCATGGTCGACTTCTCGATCTATAATCGCGACGACGACAGTCTTGCCGACATCGATTACATGGGCCACGGGCGGGATGGGGGCTACGCCGAATATATGGCTCTTCCGGCCGAGAATGCCCATGTCGTGGCGACCGATCTGAGCGACGTCGAGCTCGCCACCTTCTGCTGCGCCTATCTCACAGGCGAACGGATGCTGGAGCGGGCAAGGCTTGTCGCCGGCGAGCGCGTTCTCGTCACCGGCGCCTCGGGCGGCGTCGGTTCAGCGATCATCCAGCTCGCCCGCGCTCGCGGCGCCATCCCGATCGCGGTCGCAGGTCCCGGCAAGGAGGCGGCAATGATCGATGTAGGCGCGGAAGCGGTTGTGACCCGGGGCAAGGGCGATCTTGTCGAAGCCGTCCATTCCGCAGGTCGTGGCCAGCCGATCGACGTCGTCGCCGATCTGGTCGGCGGACCGCTGTTCAACGATCTTCTGAAGGTTCTGCGTCCGGAAGGCCGCTATACCACGGCCGGGGCCATCGCCGGCCCCGTCGTCCAGCTGGATCTGCGGACCATGTATCTGAAGCAGCTCGAGCTGCACGGATCGAGCCAGGGGAGCCGCGCCGATTTCCGCCGGCTCATCGGCTATATCGAGAGCCGCAAAATCCGACCTCTCGTCGGCGGCGTTTATCCGCTGTCGGATTTCCACCGGGCACAGACCGAATTCATGGCGAAGAATTTCGTAGGCAAACTGGTCGTTGTACCCGACGAGGGATGATTTCCCTCGCGCCGCCAGCGAACCTTATTCGGCTTGCGGCGTTTCACGGCCATGAAAGACCGTTTCGATTGTCTCAGGCCCTCGTTGCGCCGGATGATGGGAGCCTTTCCTGCAGTCATGAAGGAGGCGCAGCGATCCGTCGCGCAGCAAGGCCGCTGATGCCAGTTTCCAATACAACGAGATACCCCACCTCTGCTGAACTCGTCAGAATTCGCCGCGCTGCCGCCGTCGCTCGGCTTATGGATACCGCGGTCAGGTTGCCTTTCGGCGTAAGAATCGGCGCAGACTCGGTTCTCGGCCTCATCCCGGCCGTCGGCGACGTTGCCGGTTCCCTTATCGGCCTTTTCATCATCGACGAAGCGAGGCGTCTCGGCCTTCCCGCCCATAAGCTCGCCCGCATGGCGGTCAATCTCGGCGTCGACGCCGCCTGCGGCACGGTTCCGCTGGTCGGCGATCTGTTCGACGTCTATTTCAAGTCTCACCGCCGGAACGTCGGCATCATCCTCGAGCATTTCGGCATCAGCGAGGACGAGCTGAACCGGCATATCTGACGAGCCGGCCGCCCTAACAATAACCGGGCTAAAGCTCAGTCAGGGCGCCCGCCGTCTTGACTGCGTGATCAAGAACAAATTGCAGCTTGGCGGCATGGCCGAAACCCGGCTCATCCGGCTCCCCTTTTTGCACGGCGTTTGCAAACCGCTCAAAATTGGTGATGACCGGCTCAACCTCGATCTTGCGCCAGATCGCCTTGTCGGCATCGGCGCCTTCACAGACCCTGAGTGTCGAACCTTCAGGCGTATGCACCACCTCCAGTGCGCCCTTGTCGCCATGCAAGCGCAGGCGCAGTTCGTTCAGATGGCCGGTCGCCCAGCGCGTTGCATGGATGACGCCAGCCGCACCATTTTCGAGTTCGGCCATCATCAGGAAGCTGTCATTTGCGTCGAGGTCATATTCCCCGATCCGATTCCCCGGGCTCTTGTCGAAAACCTTAAGATGCGATGCCGCCGCCTTGACGTCGCTTCCTGCCGCAAAGACCGCGAAGTCGAGAATGTGAATACCGACATCGCCCAGCACGCCATTGGAGCCATGCTTTGTCGACAGCCGCCAAAGCCATTGCGACTCTTTGGTCCAGTCGCCCCAGGCCTTGGACACCAACCAACTTTGGAGATAGGACGCTTCGAAGTGGCGGATCGCGCCGAGACGCCCGTCCAGTACCATTCTTCGCGCTGCCTGCAGCGGCGCCACATTACGATAGGTAAGGTTTACCATCGTGACCTTGCCGGAGGCCGCCGCGGCGTCGGCCATCTCTTTGGCCTCGCGGTAGTTGACCGCCAGTGGCTTCTCGCAGAGCACATGCTTGCCAGCGCCGAGTATCTTCATTGTTGTGGAATAATGCGCGCGATCCGGCGTGACATTGGTGACAGCGTCAAACTCCCCCCAAGCAAGGGCGTCATCGAGCGATGTGAAAGTGAGCGGGATACCATGCCTGAGCGCGAAGGCCCGCAGCCGGACCTCGTCCGTATCGACGGCAGCGACAATTTTGACGCCGGCGATTTCCGAGAAATTCATGGCGTGGGTATTTGCCCATCCTCCGGTTCCGAGAATGATCAAGCGCATTTTTGTCCTCATGGTCTTTATCGAATTCAGCGGTAACCGGCTTCGCCGGCCTGGTGCAGTCTCGGGCCGCGTTCGACGATCGGCTCCAGTGCCTTTTCTACCGGCACATTCGGAGCGTCGGTAATGCTCGTCAGAGCG
>NZ_VCHT01000087.1:0-366 GCF_005862215.1 Rhizobium sp. MHM7A | reverse complement strand
TCGTGCGGAGAATTCTCACGTGCCACTTCGAAAACGAGAACGGGTGATGCAGGGATTTCGATCCGCCCCGGGTTTGCCGGAGGCTCCAACTTCTGAGAAAGTGGAGCAGATATGAGCAAGACAACGAACAAGTTTTCACCCGAAGTTCGCGCCCGAGCGGTGCGCATGGTTTTTGATCACGAAGGCGAGCATGCGTCGCGATGGGCGGCGGTGTCCTCGATTGCCGCCAAGATCGGCTGCACGGCGCAGACGCTCAATGAATGGGTGAAGAAGGCAGAAGTGGACAAAGGGGTGATGTCACGTTGTGAGCGGCTTAACGGTTGTCGGATAATGGGTTGGGATGAACAGTCCTGCCGTCAGCTACAA
>NZ_VCHT01000025.1:0-50155 GCF_005862215.1 Rhizobium sp. MHM7A | reverse complement strand
ATGAGCGCGATGTTCTGCTCGGCCGTCAGCTCGAGCGGCAGGGCTATGGTGACGTCCTTGGCGAGCTGCGCGTCGGATCGCTTCTCGAAGCCCTCCACTTTGTTCCAGAAGGCCTCGGATGCGCCGGCGACCGACCGATCGGCGATCATTGCTCGCAGCCACGCCGGCGCATCGGCGGGGATGATGAACTCCTCGTGCAGAAGGCCTTGCTTTCGCGTGTAGTCGATCGTCCGGGCTTCTCGCTCAAACTCCATCTTGGTGCAGTGCCGGTAAGCGGCCGACAGGACGGCGCTGCGGCCGGAGCCACGGGCGACGACGCTGACGGAGAAGTGAGGGACGGCCACGGCGGAGTTCTCTCCCGGTTGCGAACGAAATCAAAGGGTTCGTGGGGAGCGGCGGCCACCAGGCTCTCTCAGCAACACGTCGCGCCAGCGACGTATAATTGCGCCCTTGGAAGCCGCTCCTTCGGAACGGCCGGGATCATTCCCGAAAGCATCGCCCTTGGCGATTGTAGGATTCACAGTAGTGCGTTCCGCACTCCGGTCCGAAAAACTGGGTTCGAAAGACAAGCTTTCGCACCCAGGGAGACAGACGGACATGAAGAAGCCATCCGCGAAACTTCGCGACGAAATCGCCAAGCTGCAGGAACAGCTCAAGATCGCCGAGACCCGGGAAGCGGAACGCATCGGACGGATCGCGCTCAAGGCGGGCCTTGGCGAGATCGAGATCGACGAGGCGGAGCTTCAGGCAGCGTTTGAGCAACTGACCAAGCGATTTCGCGGAGGGCAGGGCGCTACGGCCGGAAAAGAAAGGGGAGGGGCAGCCGTCGTCTCGCAGCAAACCGCGCCGGTCACGTCTGGCGCGGGCGCGGGCAGCGCTGGCGAGGCTTGAACGCATGGCGAGGACGATGACATCCGACGCCCGCAAGAAGGACACGCGAGAAAAGATCGAGCTCGGCGGACTGATCGTCAAGGCCGGTCTGCGCTACGAGAAGCGAGCACTGTTGCTGGGCGCGCTGGTCGATGCAGCGCGCCGCATCAAGAGTGACGATACCGAGCGGTCCAGGCTCACGGCAATCGGCGTGGAGGCCTTCGGCAATGACGATCAATAGGATTGCGCTCGTCGTCATGCCAGGGACGTTGATGATCCTGGTCGTCATCGGGATGACAGGGGTAGAGCAGTGGCTTTCCGGTTTTGGCAAGACCGAGGCCGCGCGACTGGCATGGGGGCGGGCGGGCATCGCATTGCCCTATGTGGCCAGTGCGGCGATCGGAATTCTGTTGCTGTTTTCGAGCGCCGGTTCGATCAATATCAAGCAGGCAGGTTGGGGCGTCGTCGCGGGATGCAGTGGGACGATCTTGATCGCAGCCATTCGCGAAACAATGCGCCTTTCCGCTTTCATGACAGTACCCGCCGACAAGACGGTCTGGGCCTTTCTCGATCCGGCGACGTCGATCGGCGCGAGTGCGGCGCTCTTATGTGCCGGCTTCGCGCTTCGCGTGGCGCTCATCGGCAATGCGGCATTCGCAAGGGCCGAGCCAAAACGCATTCAGGGCAAGCGGGCGCTCCATGGCGAAGCGGATTGGATGAAACTGACGGAGGCAGCAAAGCTGTTTCCCGATGCCGGTGGTATCGTCATCGGCGAGCGCTATCGGGTCGACAAGGACAGTGTCGGGAGCCAAGCGTTTCGCGCCGACAGCGCTGAGACGTGGGGCGCCGGCGGCAAGTCGCCGTTGCTGTGCTTCGATGGCTCGTTCGGCTCGTCGCACGGGATCGTCTTTGCCGGTTCCGGTGGCTTCAAGACGACGTCGGTGACGATCCCGACGGCACTGAAATGGGGCGGCACGCTGATCGTGCTCGATCCTTCGAACGAGGTCGCACCGATGGTCTCCGTGCATCGCGGCGGAGCCGGAAGGGATGTATTCGTCCTCGATCCAAGGAAGCCTGACATCGGTTTTAACGTGCTGGACTGGGTCGGTCGTTTCGGCGGGACGAAGGAAGAGGATATTGCCTCGGTCGCCTCCTGGATCATGAGCGACGGCGGAGGCGTGCGTGGTGTCCGTGACGACTTCTTTCGCGCATCGGCGCTGCAACTGCTGACGGCGCTGATCGCCGATGTCTGCCTGTCCGGCCGCACGGACGAGCACGACCAGACGCTTCGGCAGGTGCGCATGAACCTCTCGGAGCCGGAGCCGACATTGCGCAAACGGCTGCAAGACATCTACGACAATTCGGGCTCGGATTTTGTGAAGGAAAACGTCGCAGCCTTCGTCAACATGACGCCGGAAACTTTCTCCGGCGTCTACGCCAACGCGGTCAAGGAAACACACTGGCTTTCCTATCCGAACTACGCGGCGCTAGTATCGGGAAAGAAGTTCGCGACCAACGACATCGCGGCCGGCAATACGGACGTCTTCATCAACATAGACCTCAAGACCTTGGAGACCCATTCCGGTCTTGCCCGCGTCATCATCGGGTCCTTCCTGAACGCGATCTACAATCGTGATGGAGCGTTGAAGGGCAGGGCGCTGTTCCTTTTGGACGAGGTGGCACGCCTGGGCTACATGCGGATTCTCGAAACGGCTCGTGACGCCGGCCGAAAATACGGCATCACGCTGACAATGATCTACCAGTCGATCGGCCAGATGCGAGAAACCTATGGCGGCCGCGACGCGGCGAGCAAATGGTTTGAGAGTGCGAGCTGGATCTCGTTTGCTGCCATCAACGATCCGGAAACGGCCGACTACATCTCGCGACGCTGCGGCATGACAACGGTCGAGATCGACCAGGTGAGCCGGAGTTTCCAGGCAAAGGGATCATCGCGGACACGCTCGAAGCAGCTCGGCGCCAGACCACTCATCCAGCCGCATGAAGTTTTGCGCATGCGCGCCGACGAACAGATCGTCTTCACCGCAGGAAACGCGCCACTCCGATGCGGACGAGCCATCTGGTTCCGGCGCGACGACATGAAGGCATGCGTCGGCACAAACAGGTTTCACATGATCGGGGATACGCCAAAGCCTGCATGATCCAAGCCGGCGCGCGGTGCAACCGAGCAAGGCTGATCCAGGAAAAAGAAGAGTATCGGAGAAATCAGCATAGCGACGCCCGACGGGCGAGATTTCGGGAATTCTCGTTGCGTGACGGGAGGAAAACAGGGCAGCCGCAGGAGCCTCAACATAGTGGCCCGAAGGGGAGGCGGGATCGACTGCCCCCGCCCGTCGCGCACCATTTTGCCGGCCACACCGCAGCCCGGAGCCAAGCTCCTCCGTAAACGCAGATGAAACCGGGTCCGACATAGGTTGAGACGAAACGAGGGGATCGGAAAGTGGCGAAATCAAATGTGGTTCCGTTTAGAAAGCCGCCGAAGGCCGGAGGCGGTCGCGACCGGCAGCGCGCGGGTGGAGGACTGCTGAGATCTGGGCGGAACAGATGGCGTAAACGCTCGACGGCAGTTCTATGCACCGTGATCATTGCTGTTGGGGGTTGGCTTGCCTATGGCGGCGCCGACGTTCTCCCCGATCTCGCCACTTTGGCCAAGAAACCGATGACGGATTCATTGTCGACCGCATTTTCGATGTGCGACGGAAGCCATCGAGCGAACTGCGTCGTCGACGGCGACACATTCTGGTTCAACGGCGAGAAAATCCGCATCGCCGACATCGATACGCCTGAACTCAGCCCGCCCCGGTGCGAGGCGGAACGGATAAAGGGTGAGGCGGCAAAATCCCGCCTGCTGACGCTGCTCAACGCTGGAAAATTCTCGCTAGCGGCCGGGTTCCGTGACGAAGACAAATATGGACGCAAACTGCGAACCGTATTTCGTGCAGGCAATTCGCTGGGCAATGCCTTGATCAAGGAAGGGCTTGCCCGATCATGGGATGGTGCCCGACACGGCTGGTGCCAGGGCGGGTGACAGCCATCATCACCTTCCCTGCACGGGAGAGGGATAGGGGTTTGGGGAAAGGGAGGAGGGAACCGTCTCCCTTTCTCCCTGGGAGGAAGTTTGAAGGAGGGGCATTGCCCTTCCTTCATGGGGTGAGATCGAGAGGGGCGGCAGAGCCCCCCTTTCATAGCCGCTCCGCTCGGTCGATCCGGCTGGAGGGGCTCATGTGAATAGGCAAAGACCAGAGGCGACAAGCCGCCTCTGGTCTCGACCTCAGTCGCTCGGATCGAAAGGCTCTTTGTCCTCAAGGCCGGTGTGCCATCGTTTGTCGGACCACCGCGACGGGAGGTAGATCTCATCACCGCCGAAGTGCGCAATGATGATCTCGCTGGCCTCGTGGAACAAACCGAAATCGACCTTGTTGTCGACTGCCCAAAGCAGCGCTGCAGACAGAAACTCCCGCGAGATATCGGCGGGAAGATGCACTTCCGCATCGAAATTTCGGCGCAGCCGTTCAAGCCAATCCGGCTGTTGATCCGGCCGCTTCTGATCTTCTTCCACCACACGAGCGAATTGATGCTTTGTCATCAGAGTCTCCTTTTCGTTTTCTGACGAAAGGTGTCGGCACCGTAGTCCGTGAGGGGTCAGGGACCGCGGAACGCGGCCGCCCTGCGGCGAGCGGAGGAACCGATTTTCTCTGTGCCGCTTGCGGCGTTGGGAAAATTGGGGGGGCCGCGATGTCCTTGACGCCGGAGTGCGACCTGAAAGTCGCATGAATCTCTGTTTCGAGAGGAGAACACGTGATGTGAACTTTACGAAACCGACCGTTCCATCGGTCGTTCCCTACCCGAACATGCGAAGTTGGCAACGACTCCGTGTGGAGCTTCGGGGACAACGTAACCACCGGGTGACCGGTCCACCGAACCGTGAGGCGAAGTGGAAACTGCCAGCACAAAGGCGGTGAGGTGCAAGGGATGAGCAATGACGACCAACACAAGTGAACTTCCGATAAACGCCGTAACAAGGAACAAGCCAAATGTGCTGATAGGCTTGAACCAAAAGGTGTGCAGCAAGGTGTGGTCCTTTCCGGTTGGACCTCCATGGACGGAAAGCTGCCGGCGAAAAGGAAGGGTCCGACTGGCTCTGAGATTCATGCGGAACAGGGTAAGCCCATAGCGCTGCCGGTAACGGCAGGCGAACCGTAAGGAACGCTGTTGGTGTTGTGGGTAAAGGAAGGCGGAGAAAGCGAAGGCCCGGCTGTAATGGTCGGGATACGGGCTGCAACATCGCCCGACACGAAAGTGGGCAGACTTCCGCTCGGTCATTCATGGCGAGAGAACATGACTAATTGCTGGACGAGGAAAAGCAGATGACGGCAATCGGTGCGAAAGCAGCGAATGCTGGTGCGTCCTCGCACGGAGGGCAGATTTGGGATCAGACAGACTGGTCGCAGATTGAAGCAACCGTGAAGCGACTTCAAGTGCGTATCGCCAAGGCCACTCGCGAATGCCGATGGGGCAAGGTAAAAGCCTTGCAACGTCTGCTGACCCGCTCGCACAGCGGCAAGATGCTGGCTGTGAAGCGGGTGACGGAGAATCGCGGGAAGAAAACGCCGGGAGTGGACGGAGAAATCTGGACAACCCCGGTGGCCAGATGGAAGGGAGTAATGTCGCTGCGGCATCACGGCTACCGTACCATGCCGTTGCGACGCGTTTATATTCCCAAGAGTAACGGCAAGAAGCGCCCGCTCGGGATACCCCGTATGCTGTGCCGCGCAATGCAAGCCTTATGGAAGCTTGCGCTGGAACCAGTGACGGAGACCTTGGCGGACCCGAATTCCTATGGATTTCGGCCCAAACGCTCGACAGCCGACGCCATTGAGCAGTGCTTCATCACGTTGGCAAGACGGAAGTCCGCCACGTGGGTTCTAGAGGGCGATATCAAAAGCTGTTTCGATGAAATCAGCCATGATTACATCCTCGAGCATATGCCTATGGACAAGGCGATCCTGCGGAAGTGGCTTCAAGCCGGATATGTTGAAGAGGGAACTCTGTTCGAGACGCGGGCGGGAACCCCGCAAGGGGGCGTGATTTCGCCCACAATCGCTAACAGAGTGTTGGATGGGCTTGAGGCCGCAGTCGATGCAAGCGTGGGATCGTCGAAATCCACGTACCGAAAAGCCAAGCCCCACGTCATCCGTTATGCCGACGACTTTATCGTAACCAGTGCATCGAAAGAGGTGCTGGAACACAAGGTCTTGCCGGCGATCAGGAAATACCTGGCTGTTCGTGGACTGGAACTCTCGGACGAGAAAAGCAGAATCACGAACATTGCGGATGGTTTCGATTTTCTGGGCCAGAATGTGCGAAAGTACAACGGCAAACTTCTCATCACGCCGTCCAAACACAGCGTCAAGGCGCTGCTGGATAAGGTCCGGAGAATCATCAAAGGCAACGCCGCCATCGCGCAGGAAGGATTGATACAAATGCTGAACCCGATCATTCGGGGATGGGCGATGTATCACCGCCATGTCGTGGCGAAGGCGACCTTCTCTTCGATAGACTTCTACATCTGGCGCATGCTCTGGAGATGGGCGTGCCGACGACACCCTAACAAAGGAGCACGGTGGATCAGGAGAAGGTATTTCAGGGTCAACGGTAGCCAGTCATGGGATTTCAGCACGGAGGACGCCAAGTATGGGCTTGTCCGTGCAGCGGCTGTCCCAATCAAGAGACATGCCAAAATTCCGGCGCTGGCTAACCCGTTCGATCCCACATGGGATGACTACCTCGCCCGCCGTCAGGACGCGAAACATACCGCCGGGGAGCCCGGTGTCACAACGTGGCGCTGGAGAATGGCTTGAGCCGGGTGCGGAGTGATCCGCACGCCCGGTTCTTAGGGGGCGGCGGGGCAGCAATGCCCCGCTGCTACCCGACACGGCGGGTGCAAAATGGGACGTCAGAGAGAGATAGAACCGCGTCCTGAAGGGACGCGACCGCTTGCCATCTCCGATGGCGACGGGAGGCTCCGGCTGTCTCCGGACAATGAGATTTCGCAGAGGCATGCTTCTTGCTGCGAGAGGATCGTAACCCGGCGGGGCGGAGACCGCGTGCGGGCTCCGGTCGCGGTGCGACCACAGCCGTGCGCCATCGGCGCCTCGCCCAAGCCCCATTCTTCACGAAAATGAATCGGTCGCATCTGTAGGATTCACATATGTCGTTGGACGTAGCGGCGCCGTGTGACGATCATGCCGGCATGATTTCGCAACCATACCAGCTCTATGTCGAACGAACGGATCCAGCCAAGAACATGGCGCGGTATTATGCCATGGAGATCGAGCAGACGATGTTCGGAGAGGCCTGCCTGACCCGGCGATGGGGACGGATCGGCAAGCGTGGACAGGAAAAGCAGCATGTGTTCGAACGGGAGGAGGAAGCGGTTCGCTTGTTCCTTGAGCTGTTGAAGCAAAAACGTGGTCGCGGCTATCGGCCAAAAACAACCTGCCGATATTCGCCGAGCTGACGATGATTGTGTTCCGCGTTCCAGCTGGTAGAGGAGGGGCCGCTGAAGCGGCCCACGGCGTGTTATTCGCGCCGGTTCCAGTCGGTCTCGAACGACGCCTCGATCTCGACGAAGAACGGAATCTTGATGGCCAGTTTCAGGCCGAGTTTCCCCTTGCGGAAGTAGTGACAGATCACCTTGCCGAGGGTGCGGAGCCGACGGCCGGTGGCGGTGAGGAACTGAGCGAGCTGTTGCACGGTATTTTCTCCTTTCAAAATGCGGATATCGCGGGGATAGGCCGCATGGCGGACAAGGAGGGACGCACCTGAAAGGACGAAACGAGAGTGAAGGACCTGCCGGCGCCAAGAATTTGGCACGCGAGGAGCCGCAATACGGCGGGGAAAATTCTGGCGCCGGCAGGTTGCGGGCGACGGACGGGATGCAGCATCCCCGATGTCGATGACGGTAGATCGAAAGGAGAGTCGCAGCGGATCGCCCCTCTCGGGATCCTGGATGCCGCGGTCCCCCAATGCTGGTGGTATGCCGCCCTCAGAAGGGCGGCTCGGCGTCGATGGAACCATCCTGTTCGCCAAGCATCATGATCAGCTCGGCCTGGGCGATTTCGAGCTCGGCTTCGATCTCGCGACGCTCGGCGGGCTCGATGCAAGCGTTCAGCTCGGCGCGCAGTTCTTCGATTTGTTGTTCGATCATCGTCATCTCCTTGATGTTTGAGAAAGATGACGCCCGCCGGCGTGGCGGTGGGTCAGGGTCAAGGATCGCGCATGCGACCGCCAGCGGCGGTGAGTGGGGGAGCCGAAATGCGCCGGCATTTTGGGGGAACCGCTCTTAGGTCTTAGTCAAGTGTCCTGTTGAGAGAATAAGCGGCCCTCATTCGGGCGGCTCCTTCTCGGCGATCAGCGCGTCGAACTGGCGATCGATGACTGCCTGCTCTGCGAGAAGCTTTGCGAGCTCGGCTTGAGCTGCCTCGCGTTCGCTGGGCGAGAGGATGCAGGCGGCAAGCTCAATGCGCAGCTGCTGGATTTCGTCGTAGATAGTAAGCATGTGTCTCTCCTCTGTTTGAAGACGAGAGACGTGCACGATGCCGGAGCAGTTCGGGTCGAGGATCGCCACAGGCGACCGGCGGAGCCGGCGAGTGGGGGAGCCAAAATGCACAGCATTTTGGGGGTACCGCTCGTGCTCGAGGCGGGCTGTTCCGGCATGGTATGATGGTCCATCTGAAGTAACGGACTTTGGTTCCCACGGGCTCGGACATAAGAATGCCAACCGCGTGCTCAGAAGCAGAACGAGGGACTCGGTATTTCCGCATCGATCCCTCCCCCAGTACCCATTCCTCATGTCGAGCTTAGTCGATGAACCACGCGGATGTCCTGAACCAATTTCGCGTTCTGCTTTTCCAGTCGAGCCATGGCTCTCTCGGCGTCGATCGCCCGCTTGAGAAGCCCGGCATTCTCCGTTGCGAGCAAACGCTTTTGCTCCTGAAGCTGCCCGATCAACGCCCGGAGTTTGGCAGTCTCCGGCTTCGGAGCGGGCGAATGGGTTGCCGGACCAGGCGGATTTGCGGACGCCAATTCATCGAGGAACTCGCTGTGCTCGGCATAGATCGTGTTACGGCTGACTCGTGCCTCGCGTGCGAGCGCAGCGACGGTCAGCCGAGAGGGCCGCCCTTGTCGCGAGGAATCTTGCGGGTTTCCAGCGACAAGCCGATCAAATGCCTGTCGAAGACGCCGCGCCGTATTCCGACGACGCGTTTCATGCGATTTCGACTTCGCTGGGTTCGCGGGCTTATCCGTCATCGCTCTTCCGATCTTGCTGAAGTTCACCAAGAATGCGGTCGCACTCTTCGATCCGGGCTGCCGCCAGCGTACGGCTTTCGCCATCGAGCATCGGATGCGCGAGAAGCTCGGCATTTTGCTTCCGACGCTCTGCCCATACGGGTCGATGCCTTTGCGTCGCAGCAAAATTGCTGCAGGTGGCGCAAATGCTCTGTGTCCTGAACACCGGGTTCGGACCTCGATCATCACCCAGACAAGATGCGGTTTCGCGGCGATAGACGCAGTATCCCCAATCGCAACGACCGAGCCGCATGTCGGTCTCCTCCAGGATGTAGTCCACATATTCCGCGACGTCACCGTCGCGGGTACGACCGCGGAAACGACTGTGCGCGGCGATCATTCGCCCAGCTTTGCCGCCCACATTTACGGAGGTCAGCAGATCTTCAAGCGCCGCTCGCGTGTCGCGCGTCGCTTCCGCGTCAATCAGGTCCGTCAAGTCATGGTCCGTGCCGACATAACCGACATCAGTCATCGCCCGTGTGACGTGACCGAGATGGGCGGCAAGCGCATCCAGGCCGGTGCGATCTCGCCGACCAATAAACCGTGCAAAAGTCTTCCGTCCCTGATGAGTGCTCAGATGCCACGGAAGACCATCATGAAGCGGCAGGCCGATGAAGGAGGCAAACGGACCATTGAGGCGGTCGGTGAGACCCGCTGACCGCAGGATGCCTGTTCCATCGCGGTCAGCCGCCGGGGTCAGCCACAGTTCGTCCCGCAGCATCTGCTGACGGAGCGGTACCGAAAGCTGTTCCAACACAGCCACGGCCCGCACGACAGGCTCCGGCGCGCTCCATCGGTGCGGTTGGCCGCCTGGACCGATGGCTGTTTTGTAAATGCGGCCGTTTAGATAGGAGAAGGTCTCCGTCCCATCGGCTGAACCATGCCTCTCTATGCATCCGCTTCGCAGGCCGAGGAT
The DNA here is from genome assembly GCF_005862215.1 of Rhizobium sp. MHM7A. NCBI lineage: Bacteria > Pseudomonadati > Pseudomonadota > Alphaproteobacteria > Hyphomicrobiales > Rhizobiaceae > Rhizobium > Rhizobium sp. MHM7A. The sequence goes on along the minus strand of NZ_VCHT01000025.1, from coordinate 39,999 downwards.
CTCCGACACCCGCGCGCCGACGAGATAGGCGATGACCACAAAGCAAGCGTCGTAAAGACGGCTAACCAGGAATTGAACGGCCTTCATGGTAAGAACAGGCTCCGTACGCCACGGGTCATCTTCGCCTGGTGGCGTCGAGAAGCGGAAGTTACCGAGCGCAGCGCGAAAGCGCATTCTGCGGGCTCGATGCCCGAGTCTGTTCGCGATGGCTTCCTTATGAGCATCCTGAGCACGGTCGCGGAGAGCGATTATGTCGTCGGCGGGGTTGCCGATCAGCCGCAACGCGGCGCAAACCAAGTGGACTGCGACCGCGTCCGGCGTGGCCGGAAGCGCGCCACGCACCTGTCGATGCCCCGATGGTCGATATCTTGTCGCCGACTCCACAAGACTCTCGGCAGGCATATCTGGCAGATGGTCCCCGTGCGATGACAGAATGTTCAAGAGGCCAGCATAGTTAGCGGCCGTGGTCTCAGCCAAGACACGGCCCTTTCGACCAGGACGCTTATCAATCTCACGGAGGAATCGCTGTGCTGCATCGCGATCAAGGTCTGCAAAGCGGTCATACCCTTCGGCGGCCATCCATCGGATCAACACCTTTAGGGTGCGGAATCTCTTTACGAGCGTGGCGTCCCCGGCGCGGCGTCGGCCGGGCGGCGGCGCCACGCGCAGTGACCAAAGAAAGCGCCGCGCTGACTCGCGCCAGGACGCCCATTTGGCATCGGTAAAGGAGCTCCCGTCCGCGAGAGCTATGCCCCAATCTATAGCGAGATCGCTTCGCACCGTGCCCGGCACGCTGACGTCCAACTGCCAGATACGATCCGACCAGACTGACCTCGTCGAGACGCGTATCTCGTGCTCAGAAGAAGCAATTGGCACCGGCGTTGCTGTTCCAACCGCCATCAGTATCACTCCGGATCAGGCAGGGGTGGAAGTGTTGCGACAATGTGCTCCGCTCTCGCATGCAGTTCTGCGGGAAAGTCCGGCAATATCTCTTCGCTCAGAATTCGATAGCTCGGCGCGTAGATTGATTGCCAGCGGTTCGCGTCGAGCCGTTCGCGCGCTGCTTCAAGCTTGCGCATAACCTGGAGAATCCGCGCCAAGTGCCTGTCGTCTATCGGGATAACGAGGCCAGGGCAGCTGAGGCAGCTCATAAAACTTGGACACAGACGACCTTGGATAGCCCCGAGCGCTTTGCCTTCCAACGGATTGATGCAGATATGACTGAAGGCTTCCGCTGGACCTGTCTTCGCGCGCTCAATCTGTCCATTACTACCGATAGCATCGTCAGCGGAATCCTGACGCGCCGTAATCCAACCAATCATCCGATGCTGGAGGCCAGCTATGGTCCTTTCAAACATTCGTTGCGTCTCAGGTCCTCGCACATAGAGGTCGGTCGTGCTGGCCCGGGCATGATTGAGCACCGCTTGCGCCGCGCGGATATCACCACCAGCGACATGATAGTGCTGGGTTGCCACACTGCCGCGGAACAGGACTGGGGCGAATGCAGGCATCGGCGAGCGAGGTTGCTCTGGATGCGCCGCATTCCAGGCAGCAATGCGTTGATTGGCTCGGGTGATGAAGCGACGGATGCCGGCATCCAGCGTTTGATTGCCGATCACCCCCACACCCGCCGGGCGATTGCCGCGGATTAGGAAGAGATGGTCGCGCTCACTCGGCGGCGCATGCGCAATGAGCGGCGCGGTCATCGCCAACACCTTCTCCACGAGGTTAGGCACGGCATATCGCCGCCGCTTATCGTAGGTTCGGCGTTGCGCACGTCGCACCGTGTTCCCGGCCCGTGGCTTTTCCCAATCGACTATGATGCGGTGCGGATCAAGCGGGTGCGGCGCCAGGCAATTGCGCATGATCAGTCGGAGCGAGTCCGGATTTGCAGCCGTCTGAACGGCGATGGCCAGGAAGAATGGCACCAATGTATCCACGGTCAGATGGAGATGTTGCGCGAGTATGCGGGCGCCACCATGTCGCTTGAGCAGGCGATCCACCGATCCTCGCGCCATGCCGGATCGGCCCCATGGCATCATGCCTTTGCCCGAGCGATGTATCTCATGAAGCAGTTGCTCAAGCTCGGAAAGACAGGGGTCGACAGCGTCAGATTGGCGAGCGAGGATTATTCGCCCCTCCTCGAAACGGGCCCAGGCTACGTCGATCTCTGCATAACAGGCACGGAGGATTCCTTTGAGTTCCGCCGCCGAAAGCCGCCGCGGCACAGGTGTGCGATGGCGGCCCGAGAAGGGATTACTCGGGAACTTCAGTTGCCTTGGCATTTGATCGGCGCGGTTCCGCATCGCCCACCCAAGCATGATCTTGATAGGAAGGTAGCGCCCGTGCCGGGTTGATATTGACCACGGCTTGCCCGTCGGCGACCGCTGTCGGTCGAGCCACACGAGATATCGACCGACGGTCTCGGTGGTGAGATCCGCAGGATCAGCGATCGCACGGTCCTCGAAGGCGAAGCGGGCAAAGGTGCGAAGCGCCTTCCAGCACATCTTTTGGGTCGCCTTAGCAGTGCCGGCATAAGACATACGAAAGGCGTCGGCGAGCAAAATGGTAAGCGAACTGGGAAGGCCAAGTCGGCCGAGGTCGAAGGTCTGTGCTATGCCACCCCATTCGTCACGGAAGGTGATTACCGCGCCGCCGGGCGACGGCAGCTCTGCAACCTGTGGAACCGAAAGGCGTCGGTCGATGCGTGCCCGCTCAGACCGCATCGGGAACCACCTCGCCGTAGAGATATTCGATGCTTTCGGCGATCTCCCGAGGATGCAACTCCATGCAGCGCAGATAAATGGCAGTGGTGTGGATCGAGCTGTGACCGAGGAGAACCTGCAGCACCTTGAGAGGGTTGATCTCCGGCTTCTCAACAGCGAGCGCCTGAAGTCGCGCGAGCATAGTCATGGCGAATGTGTGCCGGAGCCAGTGTAGGGTTCCATCCAGCTCCGCGGCAGCAAAAGCTGCAGCGAATACGGCGCTGAGGTGGGCGCGCGTCACAGCAGCGCCGTTCCTGTTAAGGAACAGTGTCGACGGTGACCGGTAATCCGAGCGCGTGCGATGCATACGCCGGACCAGTGCCGCTCTCTCCTCTCCGACATACCAGTGCGTGCGATCCACAAGCCGGATCGGAGGATAGACTGTCCGGGGCCGGTCGCCCTTGGTGATGGCAAGCGGGAGGCCGATGAGTGGATGATCCGCTGCATCGAGACCGACTGTCTCCGGCAATTGGGCAACCGTCAGCGCACACAGCTCCATCCGCCGCATACCGGTCGCGATCGCCCATTCGGCCGTCAGCCGATAAGGCATCGCGAGATGCGCGAACAGCCGCGCGAGTTGATCGACACGAAGCGGGCGAGGAAGCCTTTCGAATTCGGCGACGGTCAATACGTTGGCAGTGGTCACCATCGCGCGCGCATCCGCATGGGCGAGCAGGGACTGCTTACGGCCAGAGGTAATCCGTACATCGATCATATGGAATGAAAGCTCTGTCACCCAGCCACGCCGATGTGCCCAGTCATAAAAGCGACAGACGGAGCGGACACGATCGTTGATCGTGGAGCGCGCATAGGGTCGACCGGTGTGGGCGCTCGGCTGCTCCAGCATGCGGTTACGATAGGCCGCGACCATCGCCTCATCGGCGGCTTGCCAATCGAGATCCGACTGCTCCAAGCTGTCGAACCAATCGTATAGATGTTCCGCGTAAGTCCGCAGCGTCTCCAAGGAATGCGACCGGCCGGGGATCGTGGCCAGTTCCAGGAGAAAGGCGAAGGCCGGCTCGATAATCTCCATACGGTCTGTCAGCAAGATCGGAAAGCCGGCGGGGATACCAGGCTGCCCATCGGCCGCACGAATGATGCTTGCCATGCTCCTCTCCATTGCCGGCTCGGTTCATCCCTGTCTTCGAGTTGAAGGGAACTTTCCGTCGATTGTGCCAGCGGATGCCCACAGGGACCTCCCGCGCATCGCTGCGTCAGACTCGTGTGGTCACTCCGCGATGCGCGGGTCCCTCCTGTGGACACCGTGCAAGCGCAACGGCCATGGCGATATGGTGAACGATGAATGCAAAGGTAACGAGACAATCAGTACACTTCTTGGAAATGCATTCTAACCGCTCGTCCTTGAGGCTGTCCCGGCTCCACGGCACGATAGGCCCGATATGAGCAGACCCCCACTTCTCCGTATGGCACCCTAAAAGTCGGCCGCGGGCTCGACGCCCGTTGCCGGCTTTCTTAAAGCGGCCAGTTGGCCCCGCCTCGGTGGCGGGGCCTTGTTGGGATCTCAATCCCGATTGGGGCGGGACCAGATCAGCTGGTAGCCGTCCTCGCCTTCGACCTCGGAGAGCGTTGCGTAGATCGGGGCGGGGAAGCTCGGGTCGTCCAGCTTGACCGAGAGATAGTCGCGGTCGCTCTCGCCGGAGCGCTTCTGCCAAGCCGCACCCAGCTCGACATTGCCGGCGTAGATGCGGAAGTGCGGGCCCTTGTCGGAGGGGCTGTCGACGCGGGCGATGCGGGCCTTGACGTTGAGTGCGAGGGTGCGGATCGAGCCGGTGAAGCCGTTTTCGTTTGCGGTGAAAGTGCCGATGGTAGCCATTGTCTGTTCCTTTCGGTTGTTTCGGGCCGCGCCCTTCGCGGCCTCGATGGCTGTCGCAAGGATCGGGGACGATCGGACCGCACCTGGAAGGCCGTAATGAAATGGAGGGCGGTCGGGAGAAACTTTGTTGTCGCGCGAGGAATGCGAACGCAGTTCGCTGGGGAAGAAAATTGCGGACGGCCGTTGCGGGAGAACGATCGAGGCGAAGCCGGTCTCCGATCAGACATGCCTCATCGAGCCCGCGGAGGGCGTGGCCTATGACAGCGGTGGAAGGAACTTGGTCATGGCCCTCGCCGTGCGTTGCCCCGGCAGAACAGCCCGGCCGCGAAGCCGTTCCCCAGGTCTCTAAAGCATAGCGTCGGCTTCGGATGCGACAAACTCGGCCGTCCGGGCAGTTGTCTCCTCTCATCAACGCAATATTGTCGGGCCGCGATTCGTCGCCTGGAGGATCTATGCGTCAGCAGACAAAGCCGTTTACCGTCGAAATCAAGCAGTCCCGAAAGCTGAAAGCCAACGATCGGAAACCATCGATCTGGGGGAGGCTGGACCTCACGTCCGATGAGCACGCGCTCGCGGAGAGAGCGCCGAAAGAGCTGTCGGCCGTTGCGGGTGACAATGACCGACCTTGACGTCTCCTACGCGGCCGCTCTCTCGTCGGCCTGAATGGGCTGGAGACCGTGCAGGAAGCTGACAGCACGCTGGGCATGCGCCGCAGCTTGGAAGATAGCCCGCTTGTCGTCAGATAGAACCTTCAGCCACGAGTCCAGGTAAGACGCATGGTCCGGCCGTGGCTCCAGCTCCGGTGCGATCCCGAGATCGGCGCATAGGAAGCAACTCCCGAGCTCCGCAATCAGCTCTTCGCGAGCCCGCTCGGTCTTGTCCTTCGCATAGCGGCTAAGATCGCGATCGACGCGATCGGGGCGCGCAGTCCAATGGCAACTTTCGTGACTGAGCGTGGCCACGTAGGACGCCGCGTCGCGGAACGTTTCGAACGGCGGCATCTGGATGTGGTCCGTGATAGGGGAATAATAGGCCTGCGCTCCACCATGGCGGATGACAGCGCCCGTGTTGCGGAAAAAGCAATCGGCGTGCTCGATGTGCTCGATCGCATCGAGCACCGGGGTCGGTGGGTGACGATAGTGTTCGGGCAGTCCGTCGATCTGCTCGATGTTGAACACTGTGTAAGCCTTCAAGAATGGGATTTCTCGATCGACTTCTCCACCACTGCCGTCCGCCTCGGACTTGGTGAACCGGCTGGCGAAGACGACCGTCGAACCGGTCTCGCCCTTTCGCACCGCCGCCCCCAGTTCAAGCGCCTGCTTGAAGGTCATCCACATGGGTGAAGTGAAGCCGCGCGCCATCCCCTCCGACCATAACAAGAGAATGTTCATGCCCGAATAGGGCTGACCGTTGTGGCGCAGCGGCCGGGTAATCCGGCCATTGGTGTTGGCCGCATGCCATGGCTTCATCCAGGGTTTTACGCCCTTTTCAAGGTCGGCTATGATTCTATCCGTGATCCGCGCATAGATGTCGGCGCGTTCGCCTTCGGCTTTCTTGCTCATGTCGTGATCCTCCGTTTGGAGGCCGCCCCGATCGCGACCCCGTCGCGGAGGTCCGAAGGCAGGAGCGATCAGGTGGTCGGCCGCACCGGAACGGCCGGAACGGAGTGAAGGACGGCAAAGCCGTTGTGGCAGACCGGCGGCTCCTGCAGGACCGCCAACAAGGACGAGGCCGCGTGACGGGCAGGGCTCTTGTTTTTCCTTCCGTTGACATGGAAAAGGCCGGTCCCAAAGGAACCGGCCCAAGGATCAGTGAGAGGGAGATGGCGGAGCCGAAGCTCCGCCGGAAGCGCCTCAACCGAGAGCCGCCATCTGTGCCTCGGCCGCCTTGCGGTCGAGCGACTGGCCTGGATTGTCGACCGGGCGGTCGAAAGGCTTCCAGGCTTCGCCGATGACGTGGCGATAGGCTGCGACTGCGCCCTCGGCGGCCATCCGCAGCGCGTGGGACTGTATGCCCATGTCGGCAGCGAATTCGCGTTTGCGCTGGGCGGCGCTGTCGTAACCCACCGGGCCATCGAGATCCTCGTCGCGGGGATCGTTTGCCGATTTGGCGGTCGCGTCTCGGGCTTCGGAGACTGCTCGACTGTAGAACTGGCCGGCGCCGTGCGCCGAGCCGACATACGCACCGACGATACGCTGGAGATGGATCTGCATCGCCTTCTCACCGAGACCGTCCGAGAGGCTGTCGGCGGTCTCAATGATCAGGCGCTCGTGGAGTTCACGGATGCCATCGCTGTCGACTACAGCGGTTCCGAAACTCTCAGCGATCAGCATTGCCTGCGCAGTGTCCGGGCATGTGAGCCTGACCATTTCGAGGGTGGTACCCTTGCGGAGCGGCACGACGCGGGCGGCAGGTCGAGTGGTTGCGGGCTTGGCCATGGGATCTTCCTTTCGTGGTTTCACCGAAGCGGCTTCGGCCCCTGCCGGTCTGCCCTTCGATGCGGTCGACAGGAACCGGCTAAGGACGGGCGCTTTCACAGGTCCGGGACGGCCGGGCGAGCGAAACGGGTTTGCGGACAAGCGGGGTAAAGCCCTGCGAAGGACGCGAACCCGTTTTGCGAGGGAGGCTGCACCGGCCGCTTCGCGGCGCGCCAGCGGCCTTTAAACGACCGGCCGCCGGTTCAGACCGCAGCGAAAACGAAGGGCAGACCGGCGGGGGCGGGCTATGGCTCCGAACCCCCGGAGGAGAGAACCTCTTGCGAGCGACAGCCCGCATCCCTTCCTCCAGCTCGGACCGGCCGCCACGAAAGCCCCCATACGGTCGGACTCACGCCGCCGCACGCCCTGCGACGGTCCCCATGGCGTCGAGCAGTTCATCCGAACAGTCTGCCGGTGAAGTGCCCGGAGCTCGCGGCTGTGCTCGGCCTGTTCGAACATCCGTCCTTGAAATTCCGTCTCATCCGCAACGGCGCCATGATGCGAGTAGAAGTCGTCGCGCTTAAGCTCGGAAAGCGGCCGTGACACGCGCCAGGCGCTGATAGAGCCGATTGGGGCGAGGTCGTAAATCAAAGACGCGGACATGCGTATTCTCCTGTTTTGAGGTGAGGAAACAAAGCCGCCGCCGGTGATGGCCGGCGGCGGTATCGATCAGTACGGAGTTGTGGGGCAGGGTTACTCGGCCGCAATTCCGTAAGCGGTATCGGGATCCTCAGTGCCGGTGTCAGCGTCGGCTTCATCCAGCTCTTCGAGCTCGGTGTCGGCTGCGTTGCCTCCGACCTCGCCTTCCGGATCATGGGGTTTGTCGACCAATTCGGCTTCGATCGAGGGATCAGACTCACCGTCGGCACCGTCCTCGATGCCGCCCATCGGCCCGTCGGCGGGTGCATCGTCGTCATCGCCCCCATGCTCCATGTTCTTGGCCAACCATTCGCCCATCTTCACGTCATCGGGTGCGAAGAGGCCAGACGGATGCACGAAACCCTCTTCCTTGAAGTGCTCGACAAGGGCAGCCCGGGTGTCCCTGACGCGCGGGCGGGGAGCGACACTCCTACCGCCGCAGGACGCTTCCAGTGCCGGACGCGATAGGCACGCGAGGAATTGCTCCGTGCCCATGTTCGGAAGATAGGTGTCGGCGCCTATGGCATCGCCGGCGATCCGGGCGACAATGCCGCTGTCCGTGCGGTTGGTCCGCGCCGACAGTGCGTCGATCAGGGTCGACCTGGCCACGACACGAAGCGTATCTGTATCGAACTGCAGCTTGCCGCTTTCACCGATCAGCCGGACGGCGTGCCGGGCGAAACGCTTGGAGCCGTAGAGATGGTTGGAGGTTTCGGAGCCGGAATCGACCGAGACGTTCTGCCCGGCGAATGCGAGGACGAGCAGCGCCAAGAGGGTATCGTCTTCGATCGGCGCTCGTGCCAGTGCCTCGTGCAGAGCGTCTGTGCGGAAATCGCCGATCATGTCGAGGCCGTTTCGGGTCACGTCGGGACGGGTCTTCCCTGCAACGTCGATGGCCTCGTTCGTGTCCTCGCCGCCGGGCGCGGTCGGATCGCCCTTTCGCTTCGCCTTCTTGATCTCCGGCAACCGGAAATGGGCGGACTGCACCTTGCCCTCACGATCGAGATACATGGCGGTGCAATCGCCTTTGCCGGGCTTGCCGTAGATACGCTCCGCCTTCGGCGGCAATTGGGGTTGGCCCCAATTGTTGAGCTCGACGATGGAGCCCTCCTTGGGAAGATTGCTACTCATCCATTCCTGCTGCGCACCGAGGAATGCTTCGACGTTGGTGGTGTAGCGGTTATCCTCGTCAGCCGGTCCGAACAGGTCTTCTGCCCACTCGATGCCGTAGGCCCGGCGGAGATCATCGCCGAAACTCGCATCGCGCGCGAACATGCGGGTCTTGGTGAGGCCGTTGGCGATCGCCCACCAGGATGCTGTCTCACCCTTCTTCGGCTTGTGTGCCTTCCAGACTTCCTTCTGCTCGTCGAGTGACGCTGCGGAAATCGGGCGAAGCTGCTGCTCGCTCGGCATGTCGCCCTTGGCCATGTGATCTAGCATCGCAGGCAGCACATTGGCGAGCAGACGAAGCTTGCGGATCTGTCTGACCGGCAGGGCCAGCGCAATCGCAATAGCTTCCTCGGTCCAGCCGAGAGCAACGAGGCGCTCGATGCCGCGCCATTGATCGACGGGGTTGAGCGGTTCGCGCGCGATGTTTTCGATCATCGAACGCATCGCGCCATTATCGTTGGCCGCCTCGACGACGATAACATCGATTTCCTCGATGCCGGCGGCGATGGCCATGCGGGTGCGCCGGTGACCGGCTTCGATGACATAGCCGTTGCCGCCGGCTTCGGCGAAAATGACGGGCGGCTGGATGACGCCGACGGCCTTGATGGTCGCAAGCAGCAGCGCGTCGGCCTGGGGCGTCGACTGCGACTGGCGCGTATTGTCGGGATTGTCCTTCAGCGCACGCGGATCGACCTTCATGAGTTGCATGGGAGTGTTCCTTTCCGGGGATGCGGACGCGGCCTCCTGCCGGTCCTTCCTGTCTTCATTTTTTCCTGAAGACATCTCCCGGAGCGCAAAGCGGCCTGACCGGCGCAACTGCGGGCGAGCTGCCCTGCCGCGAAGGACAAGCGGGGCTAACAGCCTTGCGAAGTACGAGTGGCCGGGCTGCGTAGGCCGCGGTTGAGCGCCAGCGGCGACGGGAGGACCGATCTGCGACCGGTTTTTCTTTCACCCTCTTTCCTGTTTTTTCAGACGGGCGATCCCATGCGAAGGTCAGAATTCGGGTTGAGCGGGAACAAAAAAATGGGCCGTCGGAAGAACCGAGGCCCATGAAGTGTGAAGGTTATTTAACCTCCAGAGGGGAACAGCCGTTGCGGCGGCACTGGGAGGAGACCGCCATGTGCATCAGCTGTGTGCACTATGATGATATTTTGATCAGATGGAAAACATTTATTGTGCAATGCACCTATGCACATGCTGCACTGCTTCCAAAATCAGGCTGACTCCCTGGCAGAGGCCCCTGCCTCGCGCGCCTCGGCCGCGAGTTCCGCCTCAACCTCCCGGAGCTGGCGACGCTTTTCGGCCAGCTCACTCGCGAAGGTAAAATCGCCACCCTGACGGGACTGGTAGGAAGCAAGACGCCGGCGCGCTTCCTCCAGCCGCTGGCGATAGCGTTCCCGCTCCCCGTCGAAATCATCCAGCGCATGCTCGAGGCGGAAGACGGCGCCGATCGGCGTCACCGTGACGGCGAGATCGATCTCGTAGTCCGCGCCCGTGCGCTGAAGCATGGTGGTGTAGCGATAACCGTCAGACTTGCCGAAGCGCTCGCCATCGTAGACGAGATCGAAGCCACCAATGGAGGCGACGACGATCTCGCTCTCCTGTTGAAGCTGGACGAGGGTGAGGATTTCCTTCATCAGCGCGCGGCCGGCTTCCTTTCGCTCGTCGTATGAAACGCCTGTGACGGTCATCGTAAAGGCATCTCCCGCAGTCGGAACCAGCCGCGCGATGTCCTTGCCGATCTCGCCGATCCGCCGGAGCGATACCTCGATGTCGCGTTCGGCGTCCCGGACCTGGCGGCGCACCGCGAACAGGTCGTCATCATGGGCGGCGCGCAGCCGTTCGAGCCGAGCGATATCGGCTTCGAGCCCGGCCTTCTGCATCAGGCGCTCGTCGCCCGAGGCAATCGCCTTGGCCATGGCAAACTGGTTGGCCTGGCCCTCCCCAAGGTCGTCCAACCTGCGGATCGAGATGTCGCCGGAAAGGGCGGCGGCGATGAAGCGAGCCTTGCGCTCGTTGTTCTGCCACATCGCAGCATCAAGTGACCCTCGCGTGGCGTAGGCGAAGACGTCGACGACATCGTGCTGATTGCCCTGGCGTACGATCCTGCCCTCGCGCTGCTCGATCTGCGATGGGAGCCACGGCACGTCGAGGTGATGCAGCGCCTTCAACCTGAGCTGGGCGTTGACGCCAGTGCCCATGGTCTCAGACGAGCCGATCAGGAAGCGAACCTTGCCCGAACGGACGTCACCGAACAGTCGCTGCTTGGCCTCGGTCTTCTTGAAGTCCTGCATAAAGGCGATTTCCGACGCGGGCACGCCTAGGCGGATCAGTTCGTCACGAATCCAGCGGTAAGCGGAGAAGCCGCGCGTCTTCTCGACATTGATGGTGCCGAGATCGGAGAAGATCATCTGCGCCGCGCCTGGAAGTTCATAGGGCTTGCCGTCCGGACGAAGATAGGTGTTTTCGCTCGTTTCCGTCCAGATGCGAAAGGCGTTCTCGATGAGGAGATTGAGCTTGTTGTCCGGCTCGTCGTCGTTTGCCGGAATGACCAGGCGCAGGTCGATCGCCGCGTGTCGGCCGTCGGTGATGACGGACAGCAGGATATCGTCGCCGGGCTGCGCTGGCCCCTCTCGCATCTCAATCGCCTTGATGCGGCTGTCGAGGATCTGCTGATAGAGTTTGAAGGCCGGCGTCGGTTGCGCCGTCAGGATCTGCCGCCGTCCGGTCGAGACGTCCGGAACCTTGACATATTGCTTCAGGTCCTCCGGCATCACGACGTCGGCGAACGAGCGGAACATCGCGATCAGCTCCGGCACGTTGACGAAGCTCGCGAACCGGCTCACCGGCTTGTATTTGCCCGACGGCTGGATTTCGAGTTCGGTCGTCGTGTCGCCGAAGGTCGAGGCCCAGGCGTCGAATTCGTGAAGCCCGCGTTCGCGCAGCGCCTCGTGGCCGAGCAGGCGCTGGATCGAGAACATCTCACCGAGAGTGTTGGTGATTGGCGTGCCGGAGGCCAGCACGAGCGCGCGGCCGGGATTCTTGGTCTCGATATAGCGGGACTTGATATAAAGGTCCCAGGCCCGCTGCGATCCGTTCGGGTCGATGCCTTTCAGTGTCGACATATTGGTCGCAAAAGAGAGTTTGCGGACTTCCTGCGCCTCGTCGACAATGATCTGATCGACGCCAATTTCCGAGATCGTGAGAAAGTCGTCCTTGCGGGTTGAGAGCGCTTCCAACCGCTCTTGCAAGCCTTCCTTCAGGCGCTCGAGCCGCTTGCGCGACACCCGATCCTCGCTGTCCACCTTGGTCAAAAGCTCCTCGTAGAGCTCCAACTCTTCTTGGATCATGTGGCTTTCGAACGCCGACGGCACGGCGATGAACCTGAAGGCCGAATGGGTGATGATAACAGCATCCCAGTTGGCCGTGGCGGCTCGCGACAGGAAACGTGCCCGCTTGTCTTTGGTGAAGTTGGTTTCGTCGGCGACGAGGATACGAGCGTTCGGATACAGCGCCAGGAACTCGCGCGCCGCCTGTGCGAGGCAATGGCTTGGCACGACCAGCATCGCCTTGGCGATTAGGCCGAGCCGGCGCTGGTCCATGATCGCGGCTGCCATCGTCATCGTCTTGCCGGCGCCGACAGCATGGGCGAGATAGGTCGAGCCGGAGGAGATGATCCTCCAGATTCCACGCTTCTGGTGCCCATACAAAACAAAGGCGCCGGAGGCGCCGGGAAGCTTTAGATGGGAGCCGTCGAATTTTCGAGGCGCGAGGTTGTTGAAGCGGTCATTATAGACCCGCGCAAGCCGGTCGGTGCGGTCTGGGTCAGTCCAGACCCAGTTCTGAAAAGCCTCCTTGATCTTTTGCAGCTTGTCGCGCACTGCTTCCGTGTCGACGACATTCAGAACGCGGCGTTCACCGCCAACATCCTTGAACACGTCGAAGATCTGCGAAATCCGGCTGTTCAGCGCGTCGGCCAGCAGTTCGCCCGCATGACGGCGGCTTGTGCCCCATTCGGAGGTGCCGCCGGCGCTATAGGCAAACTGGCGTGCCTCGACGGTCCATGACCCGAGTTCCGGCATATGGTGAATCCTGATGTCCACATCCATCGTTTGCTTGACGAAGGCGACGACATCGGCAGCCGGAATCCAGGGTGCGCCGAGACGGGCGGTGATATCCGACGGTCGGAGGTCGGCAGGCTGGACGTCCTGCAGCGCTCGGACATTGCGCTCAAACGCCGGATCGAGCGCAGCCGCCGCTTCGGCGACCGTGAGCTTCGTGCGGACCGGGCCGGAGAGATAGGCGTCGGAGGTCTGCCAGGAGCCATCCGCGGGATCGCGGAAGATGGCGTCACCGAGTTCGTCGATCACAGCATCCGGATCACGGTGCAGCAGCTCGGCAATATGCTCGGGATCGACGCAGCCACGCTCGTTGAGAACGACGGCGAGCGCGTCGGCAGCCGAAGTTATGACCGGCGGCGCGGGAGGAGAAATCACCCGCTCGGTGAAGATCGGACCAGGCTTCGCCGTATCGGTTTCGAGGTCGTAGTCCTCGATCGAGGCCACCAGCCAGCAATCGGGATCGTCCAGGAACGGCTGGAGATTCGGCCGACGATGGGTTTCGCGGACCTCGCCGCTTTCCTCGTCCTCAGAGATCGAGACCGTTGTGTGGTTGATCGGCCCGAAGTCGCGGATGAAACTCGACCAGGCGATACGCAGCCGAACCTGCAGATCGCGCCACGGCTGGTCGCGTTCCTGCGCTTTCAGCACCTCGCGGACGGCGTCGCGGATCGGAATCAGCTTCTTGATGATCCGGACATGTTTTTCGGACAGGCCTTCGCCTGACCTGCCTTTTCGCACCGAAACCGCGAGCGGGGCTCCGTCGATCATTTGCATGAGACCGTGGCGGTTATTGAGGAAGAAGCTGCCCTCGCGGACCTTGTCGTTGGCGGGGCGGAGGTCGACGATCTCGCCCAACTCCTCTTCCAGATCAATGTCGACCGACGTCGGCTCGCCGTCATACCGATCCTCAGGGAGAAGAGCGATCACGGCCTTCATTGCCGTTTGCAGGTCTTCACCGGCGCGTGGCCGGCATGTATAGGTCTCGCCGAACGGGCCAGACGTTGAGGCGTGCTCGCCGAGCACGAAATCCGGGTGCCGCGCGAACCAGCGGTTTACGCGGATCGCCCCCTCGTCGGATGTCGCAGGACGAACCTCTTCGAGTTCGAGCCATGACAGATCACCCTCCGGCTCGCCGGCCTTGCGCTTGCGAAAAAACAGGATGTCCACGACCACATCCGTGCCAGCGTCGCGGCGGAAGCTGCCCTCGGGGAGGCGGGCCGCTGCGATCAGATCGGCAGACCTGGCGATATGCTCTCGCGCTGTGCTGTCCACCTTGTCCATCGTGCCGCTGCTTGTCACGAACGCGGCGAGTGCACCGGGCTTCAAGAGATCGATCGACCGGGCAATGAAGTAGTCGTGCAGCCGCAGACCGAGCGGACGGTACTGCCGGTCCGACCGAACTGTTCGATCGGAGAAGGGCGGATTGCCGATCGCGAGATCATAGATCGCGTTGAGATCGGTGCGCGCGAAGTCGGCGTTGATGATGCGTGCCTTCGGCTGAAGAAGCCGGACAATGCGCGCTGTTACCGGATCGAGTTCGACCCCGGTGACATAGCTTGTGTCACGGAGCGCCGTTGGCATCAGCGCCGGAAAAAGGCCCGTGCCGATTCCCGGCTCCAGCACGCGGCCCCCGCGCCATCCGAGCCGCCGCAAGCCCGCCCAGATCGAGCGGACGATGAACTCGGGAGTGAAGTGAGCATATTGGATGCCACGCGCGAGCGAAGCATAATCGGCGTCGGTGACGGCGCTTTCCAGCGAACTGCCGAGGTCACCCCAGCCTTCCTGGAAATCGACGTCGCCTGGACGCCGGAACATGCCGTTTGCGAGTTCCGATGCGCCAAAACCGGTAAAGCGGATCAGTTTTGCCTGTTCGTCACTGGTGGCGGGTCGATCCTGCTTTTCGATTTCGTTGGCGGTCAGGATGGCCACAAGGTTCGCCTTCGCCCTTTGCTTCCAGTCGATCGCAAGTCCACGATCGCCATTGTCGAGATAGAAGTTACCCCGCAGGCCGTGTGTCCGCGGCGCCGGCTGCTTCGCAACTGGTGGAGGCAATGCCGGCGCAGGGGAGGGCGGCGGCGGATCGGGATCGTCGTCGTTGGCGGCGAAACCGCCAAACGCGGTGACGCCCAAGCCAAGGCCGGACGACAACGCGCTGCTTACAAACATATCGAGGGTGAAGGGATCGTTGGACATTGAAGACTCCTTTTCGAGGATATGCGCCATCGCCCGCAGGACAGGTCCCGCGGGCGATGGCGGATGAATGAGGTGAGGAATTTGGATCTGGTTCGTCCGGCTGCAGCGATCGCCAGCTACGAGCGCGTGACTACGGAGAACTGCATGGTTTCCGACGTAAACTGCGCCCGCAGATGCGTGGGTTCCGGGGTTGTGGAAAGCATGGCTTCCAGGCTCGCGCCGGCGATGAAGACTATCCCGTCGTCTCCCTCGAAATACCGACGCTTGTAATGCCAGCAGTCCGGATCGGTCTGCGGATCGCACTCAGCGTCCTTTGACCTTCTGCCGGTTTGCCATTGGACAGCAGATAGACGCCTTCGTCGCCGACGATCCACAGACCTGGCCGTTCGACCCGGGAGTAGACCATAGTGGGGGTTGCGGAAGCCGCCATTGGCTTCCGCGTCGGTACGTCCGTGCACGATCACCGCACTGACCTCGACCACGCTGAAAGTGAACATGGCCTCCCCCTCACGCGGCGATCTGGGAGGGAAGGTGGCGAAGATGCACCGGCAGCTTCGCAGCAGTCTCCCCGTCCGTGAGTTCGTCGAGCAGCTTCAGCAAGGTGCCTTCGTTGCCGCCATAGAGTATGACGGTGCGCTTGCCGCGAGCGGACTGCGGCCACTCGTCTCCGGCATAGCCGCGGTAATCGCCGGCAGTGATGCTCCAGATATGCTCGAGCCGCTCTTGCCGCGTCATCGCCCGGACCGCTCGGCTTTCGCGCTCGATGATGGCGACGCGCATCGTTTCGACGGATGCCTTACCGGAAAGATCGCAGTAGCCATGGAAATATCGGATGGACGCCTCGATCCTGAGCGCGAAGAATACTGATGTCACCGAGCCAGTCATGAACTCGCGCATCGCAAACGTGGATCCTCGGATCCACAATGGTGGAAGGACCTCGAACATGTAGTCATGTTCGGTCTCGCCGATCTCGAACCATTCGCCCGAGTAGAACGGCGCGGCATCACCATCCCAACGCTTTGGGCGCTCCGCGTGGCGGTCAAACATGCGGAACATCTGTTGGCGGCTTGCGACGCCCTGGAAAACCTTGGTGGTTGCGGGAGAGGGGATCATCTGCGGCTCCTTGCGCGTTTTCGGACCGAAGTGCGGCGCCGTCCTATCGACCTCGCCATCCCCTTCAGTCCTTCATGACCCCTTGCCTGGCGCCGGCATCGCGACTGGCTGGGTCAAGGGCCGGCTCAGCCGGGCGAAGCCTCCCTTGACGCGGGCGGTGCGAATGCGGCACGCTTCCTGCCTTTCTTTCCCCCTTTTCTTTCTCCCTGACCTTCAGGGTTTCGTTCCAGTCCTCCTCGGCCGGGCGCAACCGGGTCCACTCGCAACCGGCATCCTCGGCAAGCGACCGCAATCGCGTGGCAAACAGATCCCCTTGTGCATTGGCGTCCGTCGCAGCGACCAGCCGGGCGTCCGGTCGGGAGGCCAATTCCCGCAGCGCGGCTTGCGTGGCCGGCGACCACCCGCCGCCGGTGCTGAGATAAAGCGTGCCGTCATGCAACCCTTCGATTGCCGCAAGGCTCATGGCATCGATCGCAGCTTCCGTGACGGCCAGGCGCAACGCAGTATCCAACCCTAGACGGAAGAGAACCTTCGCTCCTCCAGAGGCGAAGCCACGGTATTGCGGTCCGCGCGCCTCCCATCCGGTCACCACGCCGGCATTATCCGTATGCGCTGCCCATATGCTGCCACGCGGGCCTTCCCGAAGAAGCCCCGCTTTGATCGCCTCACAGAGTATAGGTGGTGGCAGCCGGCGCTCGCCGTTGAGGTAGCGCCACGTCGATGAACCGGGCCATGGGCTGCGGCGCGCTTGCCAGCGCTCGACAAGAGAGAGGTTGCATCCTCTATCGCGGCTCGCAGGCTGCCACTCCGGTTCCGTGATCTCGAAACCAACGAGATCCGCAACCCTATCGGCGCCTTCGAGAAAACCGACATGATCGAGATGCTCGACAAGCCCGAAGACATCGCCTTTCGCATCGCTGAGCGGATCAAACCATCCGCGCCCCTCATGCGCGACGATGACGATTTCACCACCACGGCGAAACTTGACTGCCCGCCGGGTGCTTTCCTTGATGTCGATGGCGAACCTCGCCTGTTCAAGAACGGCCGCGCAGCTCACCTGCTCACGCAGCTCCTCTATCTCTCTTCTTTTCATTTTGCTCCCGATCGCACTGCGATCGGCCTCCATTGCCTTTCCTTGCCCGTCGCTTCGTGGGCACCGTTCGGCCCACCGCGAAGAGCAAAGACTGCAAGGGCGCGGCTGGCAATTGTCGGATCATGCAATGCACGGCCGCGGCGAAGCCTCCCTTGCGGCCTGCTGCTCGCAAGCGGCACGCCAAAGGCCGGCTCGATGCGCCGGCCAGGGGAAAAATTCATGAGCGATCTCAAGGTCGTCGTCGGCATCGATCTCGTCAGAGGGAAAGACGCTGTATTCACCCTCGACTTCAAGGACGGTGACCGGACCATCAGGTCATGGGAGCTGGAAGGCGCGGGACTGTGCGAGGAAATGATCGAGCGAGTTTAGAAGGGCTCCAGTGGGAGCGGGCCAATTCCCGCTCGATGGCTCCTCAAAGGCTCGGGACGGGCGCGATCACCGCGCCGCGGAGCGGCAGCGGCCGCAGCTTGCGAGCGGACCTTTCAGCGTGTTGTTCGTGGAATCCGGAACTCGGCAAGGACCCATCACAAACGCGCGGATTGGCTTGCTTTCGTGGTCACCTCGGTTCGGCTGCGTTCCGCCGAACGCAGGAGCCATTCTCTCCGTGTTTTCAAACCGATGGCGCGATCTTGCTGCGGGCCTGACGTTGCCAGAACGATGCATTTGCAGGCAGCATGCAAGGCAAGGTGAAAGCGTCCGGCGCCCGCAACCACACTGCGATCAGCCTGATCGCGCAAGCTTCACTTTCTCAAGCGCCTGTTCCACTGATTCGGCGTTGAGCGATTTAACCGCACGCTCCACGCACGCCTGAATTTCAGCGGTATCCTTTCCCTCGATCAACGCGATATTAGCCACAGTCCAGCCTCTCGATATCCAATGGAGACAGGTTCGTTCAAACGGCGAGAGCATTGCTATCTTCATGGGGCGCTGGTTCCACTCAGCTAAAGCCCAGCAGGTTTGCGGAAAACATCGACCTTACCATTGGAGAACCTGTGCAAATTTGATCCGAAATCGCCATGACCGCTTGCCTCAACTTCAACTCAAACTCGGGAGTCAACACCACGAGATCTGCGTCGTCTTCAGGTACAAGCCGACCTTTGTGCTCAGCATGCTCATAGCCTTTGCGGGTTCCGCAAGCGGAGGCTTATTCGTCAGAGCGATCGAGGCTGCGATGACGCGCGTGGCTGCCTCGGCAAGGCAGCGCCGCGACCAAAGCTGAGCTCGATATCGTAGATTGAGGGGAGTGACCCTCGAATCGAAGCGGCGGGCAATTTCGCCCTCAGCTCGATGGACTATTTCAGGGACATAGTCGGACAAGCCGCACGCGACTGTGACGACGAATTCGGAGTCCTCGGCGCGCAAAGCCGCACCGGTGGCAGCGAAGTCTTTCGCTAAGCGATCGAGCAATCTGGCCGCAGCTTCTGGAATTTCGTCGATCTCACGGCGCATGTTCGTTTGCACGGTGGCCTGCATGATAGGATCCTGTCTTGTAAGAGAGCGGTCAGTTTTCGAGAAAGGTGAGCTCGCTGACAAAACCTTCGGCATCGCCTCGAAAAAGTGAGCGGGTGAATTCGATTGCACGGCCCGAAGCAAGATAGGCGACGCGCTTTGTCAAAAGACCAGCCGTTCCAATCGCGACGCCAAGCAAGGTGGCGTCCGGACCTTCGATGTTGGATGCGAAAGTGCGCTGGATCGCACGAACGGGTCTGAAGTTTGCGTCCGCGAGTGTGTTGCAGATAGAAGAGGTAACGGCACGAGCGTGGGGCAGGAACTCCGAGGAAATGCATGTGCGTTCGATCGCAAGCGGCTGGCCCGCCGAGCTCCGCAAGTGGGTGATGCGCACGACGTGACTGTCGCCTGACAAGCCGAGTGTCATCATCTCCTCTGGTGCGGGATGAGACGTGCTGCGCCCGATGCACTCGACTTTCGTGTCCGATCCACGCCAGGAAATGTCACCCGTCAAAGAGTTAGCGCATAACGGAGGCCGATCTGCGCGCACCGCCGATCCGGCAACGAAGGTTCCTGAGCCGCGCCGGCGGACCAGAAAGCCGTCTTGGACGAGATGGTCGATTGCTTTGCGGACCGTTACACGGCTAACGCGGACATGTTCAGCGAGGTCTCGTTCGGGATAAAGAACGTCGCCCTCTTTGAGTTTACCCGACAGGATCGCCTTTTCAAGCGCCAGGCGAAGTCTATGGTAGAGCGGGCCGGCGCCCTTGATGTCTATGCCCCATCCTGGAAGCATGGCCGCAAGCCTGTCGCTCATTCGATCGCTTTCAGATGCCCGAAGCGCGACACAGCCAGGGCCACGGCCCCGCTCAGTGCATCGCCTTCGGGCGTTACCAATAGACTTTGATGCCGTGCAGCGATCCAGGACGAATACAGCGGCCCCAATCCCCCGAGCAGGCAAATCTTCTGCGTTCCTCGCGCGACTAGACGATCAAGTGCTTCGTCAACTGAAACAGCAGCTTCTTGCAACAGGCGCGCGGCGACGGCATCGCCCTGTTTCATGTGCTCGAATACGCGCGGCGCATAGCGGCCGAAGGCGCCGGGCTTTGCCTGCCGCGCAAACTCGACGATATTGCGTGGGTCATTTTTGAATTCGGCAAGGACGGAGGCGGTCATCGCGGACATGTCGTGAATGCCGTCACATGCGAGCAGCGTTTCTTGCAAAAGCGCATGTCCAATACGAGCGCCGCTGCCGAGGTCGCCCACAGTAAAGCCCCATCCGCCGACGTAGGTCACCGTTTCGCAGTGGCGGGAAATGTAGATCGTGCCTGTTCCTAAAATGGCGACGGCTCCGTCTTTATCACCAAGCGCGCCTTGTAGCGCGATCAGCCCGTCTGACTCGATGTCCGCCTGGGCGAAGGGTAGCCTGTTTTTCACGTAGTGAACGGCCTCGCCGACATTATTGCCCGCGACCCCAAGTACTGCACGCGCCGAGGCGATGCTACGCGCATTGATGCCAGCTGCGTAGAAAGCCGCGTGGGTCGCACTGGCAATGTTGTCGAGGGCCGTATCCGGATCGGAGAGAATGTTGGCTGGCCCGGCTTGAGCCCGCGCAAGGATACTCCCGTTCGCACCGGCGACTGCAGCACGGCAGCTGGTGCCACCGCCGTCGATTCCGATTAGGTAGACAGTCATCCGCGCTTTCCTTCAGGAGGTCATCTGACACAGCGTCGATCGCCTTCGGGCCGCACCAGCTGCGCGCATCTTGTTCGTACGTACGTCGCACAAACATACCGGATTGTCAACTGGAAACCGGCTAGAGAGAGTATGGGCGACCCAGCTGAAGGAACCCGTAATGCCTTTCGACCTGAATCCTTTCCCCGTCGCGAGTAACCGGCATGCAATTTGGGAAATGCTCGTGCGCAAAGACGTCGGCGGCTTCGTCGCCCAGGATTGGAAGATCTTTGCTCCGTCGTTCAAGTTTGAAGGATTGTGCGGGACGGCCTCGTGTCGAGGCAGGCGCTATCCAAAAACAGCCATGGCACCGAAACTTTGATCTGGATCAACTCGCGGTCCCGGCGAAATTGGTAATCATCAAGCCGCGCCGGAAGAAATCGGGATAGCCGAACCCGCAATCGCGGCGTAATCGTCTGGGGTATGCCCAGCATGCGCAGCCACATCATGGCACACGCGGATTTTGAAGGGATCAGGAAATGGACGTTGCACGCAGTAAGGTTTCCGACGCCGGCGCTCCCGTCGCTTGCGCTTCCTGCCAAGCGCGGCACGGCGTCGTCTGCGGCGCGCTGTGGAGCGGCCAACTCCGAGAGCTCGGCCGCCAGTCGCTGCGCCGCACGGTCGATGCTGGCTGCGAGATAATCGCTCAAGGGTCGGAAAGCTCTTTCTATTCGAACATCATGCGCGGGGTAGTAAAGCTCTGCAAGGTGATGCCGGACGGGCGCCAGCAGATCGTCGGCCTGCAATTCGCCCCCGATTTCGTCGGCAGGCCCTTCGTGCCCGAAAGCATGCTGTCGGCTCAGGCTGCGACCGACGCCGAAATCTGCGTCTTCCCCCGCGACCTGCTCGACCGCATGATATCGGAGACGCCGAAGCTGCAGCGCAGCCTGTACGATCAGGCGCTGAAGGAGCTGGATGCGGCGCGCGAATGGATGCTGACGCTCGGCCGGCGCACCGCCGAGGAGAAGGTCGCAAGCCTGCTCCACCTCATCGCCACCCACGCCGAACCGCAGACCGCCACGACCACCTCTTTCGACCTGCCGCTGTCCCGCGCCGAGATCGCCGATTTTCTCGGTCTGACCATTGAAACCGTCAGCCGCCAGTTGACCAAGCTGCGCAAGAGCGGTGTCATTCGCATCGAGAACTTTCGACATATCATCGTCCCCGACATGGATGAGTTGGAGCGGATGATCAGCGCATAGAACGGGATCAGCTGCCGAATTCGGGGTCAGCGCGTGATCACGACGCGGGTATTGGCGAGGCCAGCCTGTGCGCCAGCGAGAAGAACTGGGCGGCATTGTCGGAGTGCAGGCGAACGCAGGCATGCGAGGCCGGCCGGCCCAAGCGCTTAAGGTCGAAGGTGGCATGAACGGCGTAACCGCCGTAGGCGATCGAAATTGGCTGAATGGGTATCCTGCTGGTGAAATTTGCAGTACCGTTCACCAGATCGATCAGCCGTTAGATGACTGTCGCGCTACCACCTTGCCAACTACAAGGTGGTCTGAAACGTCGTTGGCCAACAGTCGCCGGCGAGGATTTCTGCCTGTTGGAGGATCTCCGCCTATTGATTGACGGCACCGACGTAGCCGACAGATTCTTTCGTCTCGACTGTCCATCCATCTGGACCGCGGAACTGTTCAGGGGTCAACGCTGCTACCTTTGTCACGACGTAGTGGAGGATTGTCGAGGGTAAGCGCATTCGCCATCATGCGCTTTTCCTCTCGCGCGCCTCGGCGACCATCTCCTCGAGCCTAACAGCAACACTGTGAGCGCGGCGATAGTAGGCGGATTCTGGAATCCCATACCGGTCCATTGGCGTCTCGATGTTGAGCGGAGTCTGATAAGGAGTTGCGGCGATCGCCGAGGTGATCGTGTGCCAATCTAATCGTCCGTCGAATGGCAAGAGATGGTTATCCATTGCTCCGAAATTGTCGTGAATGTGAGTAGCGATGAGGCGATCCGCGAAACGCTCTAGCACGCTGAGCTTGCCTGGCTCGATCAGTTCCCAGTGGCCACAATCGAAGCAGACGCCGATGAACTCCTTGCCGTATCGAACGAACAGCCGATCATAGAGGTTGAGGAAATTCTGAGCGTTGGCGCAAAGAAGAGTTTCCGCGGCAATCTGGATGCCCTTTTCGACGCAGTAAGGCCTGATCTCGTCGAGAGACTGGAAAAGGGGGTCGAAGAACGCTCGTTCGGCGGCTTCGCTGCCGAAGACGTTGTCGTTGATATCGATGTGCAGAACAATATTGGGGGACTGGAACGCGGCCGCCAGGTCGACACGGTTACGCAACAGCTCGACTCCGCTGCGGCGCTGCCATTCATGCGGCGACAGGAAGTCCTTGCGCGTCTCCATCGCGAAAGGGCCAGGGTTTTTGTGGCCGATCTCGGTGATAGGATTGCGGCCATTGCTGCCATGAACCGAGTGCACTTTCAGCCCAGCATCGGCCACGATCCTGCTTGTAAACTCAATCTCGGCGTCGGCCAGCCAGTACGAACTGCCGGAGTCGGGATTCCAGTTGATGTGTGTGAAGCCAGCTTCCTTGATGAGGGTCAGCGAGTTGCGAATGCCTTCGTCGTACCAACGCTCCTGGTGCGGCCAATGCCAGACGGTGATGCAGGTATCCAATGGATCAGTCTCCGGTTCTACAATGTTGTGGTTTCTGGACCTTTGCCAAGGCCGATGCGCTCGGCCAACAGAATGATCGCCAGTGAAAACGCCATGATCAGAGTGACATAGACAAGATTGAGCGCGGCCTGCTCAGGATCGACAGACAGCGAGCTGTCTACGATTGCAATCGGCAGCGGTTTGTTGTTGACGTTGTATAGAAACGCCGACAGGGGGTATTCCGACAGGAGATCGTTGAAGGCCATCCCGGCGACGAGGATTACAGTCGGCGCCACAATCGGCAGAATGATGCGGCGATAGCGATAAAGACCAGTGGCGCCCATCGAGCGGGCCGCCTCGTTATAGGCCGGATCGATTCCTACGAAGGCTGCCCGCAGGAACCTCACCATAAGCGGCAAGGCGACGATGGCGTAGCCAATCGGCAGGAGCCAGTAGCCGCCGAGGAGGACTGCGTTTCCAACGAGCGGGTTTGGCGTGTCGAAGGTGACGATCAGCCCGACAGCGAGCAGAATACTAGGAACTACCCATGGCAGGAAGAAAGTGATGTCTAGAAGGCGCGTCAGCCAACTGCGCCGGCCAAGAATAACCGGGACAGCAAACAGCGTAACGACCAGCGCCGCCGATACCGCGGCAAGGCTCATCACTATGGAGTTGAAGAACGGAAGAAAGGCAGTGCCTTCGGTAAAGACGCGGGCATAGTTCTTCAGGGTCAGGCTGGATGGGATCACTTCGATGCCGATGCTCGCGGCCGGGGCGAAGGAGAAGAGTACGACAAGAGCGATCGGCACCGCATAAATAGCCACAAGAAGATAGGCAAAAAAATGTAGCACTGTATTGCCGATCGGGCTGCAAATTTTGCGTAGCTGGATGGGCGCAGTCGCTTTCGCGCCGCCGACATAGGAGCCGCGCGCTTCGTAATATTGAGACAGCAGGATAAGCGCCATGAGACACAGTCCCATCATAAGCGCCAGTAAGGCGGCCATGTCGGGACGGCGCAGGCTGTTCAGAGTCAGCACCATCTGGCTCAGCATGTGGAAATCGCGACCGCCCAGCACCTGAGGGGCGGCGAAAGAGCTGATCGCGGTGTAAAGGGTGAGAAAGGTGACAGCGAGGAGCGTCGGCATGATTGCGGGCAGTACCACACGCCACAGGATCGTATATTCCCAGGCACCCATACTGCGCGCGGCTTCGATGGTTGCGTAGTCGACGCGGCGCATCGCAGCACGCAGAAAAAGATAGTAAAAGTTGGTCATCAGAAAGGTATGCGTGAAGAGCACGCCAAACCAGCCGATGAACCAGTCTTGCGGGAGGCTGGAAACGATCGCCTTCACCAGATGTGTCACCGCACCGCCGGGACCATAGGTGAAGTTATAGCCCGCCGCCGCAACGACACCGCCGAAGACCAGCGGCGTTGCATAGGCGATTTTCAAGAGTGCGCGACCGCGTACGTGAAAATATTCAAGGACGACCACCTGGAAAATCCCGACAATGGTCACCGTGACCATGGTCGCTGACGTCATCCAAACCGTGTTCCAAAGGGCAGCGCGCACTCTTCGTGATCTTGAAAGTTCGCTTAGGGTCTGACCGACCACCAGGCTGCCGTCCCTGAAAAATGCCGTTTGAAGTGACGCGACGAGCGGCAGTATCAGGAAGGTGACGACGATCCAGATCAGGGCCGCCAACCCGATCCAATAGACTACGCGCTCGACGGCAGCCGCGCGGTTCATCTGTCCGCTTCCTCGAAGATATGCACCGAGCCCGGCCGGATCGTCCAGGACACGGTCTCACCGATTTCGGGTAACTCGTGCCCCATCCTGGCGGCCGAAATGAAGTATCCGCCGGTATCCAGGTCGATACGGCTGTGGGCGCCAAGGAATTCCACATGACGGACGGTCGCCGGCAACCCGGCTGGTATCACTTTCCCAACGAGTACATCTTCGTGGCGAACAAAAATGCGCCCCCGAACGTCGCTGCCCAGGATTTGCCCGGCAAGCGGCGTGGGCAGTTCGTTGGCGGTGCCGATGAACTCGCAGATAAACGGCGTCGCCGGCTCTCGATAAAGAGTACGTCCGTCACCGATCTGTTCAACGCCACCGTTCGCCAGCACGACGATCGTGTCGGACATCGTGAGTGCATCTTCCTGATCATGCGTGACAAAGACTGCCGTGAAGCCAAATTCCTGCTGGAGCCTCTTGATCTCGCGGCGCATCGTCACTCGCACCTTGGCGTCGAGATTGGACAATGGTTCGTCGAACAAAAGCACCTTGGAGCCCGCGACAAGCGCGCGCGCAATCGCGACCCGCTGTTGTTGCCCGCCTGACATGGTCGCTGGCTTCTTGTGCAGCTGCTCCGTAATCCCGGATGTTTCGGCGATCTGGGCGACGCGCTTGCCGATCTCGCTCTGCGGCATCTTCGCCACACGCAAAGCAAAGGCGATGTTTTCGAACGCCGTCATCGTTGGAAACAGCGCATAGTTCTGGAATACCATACCGACATTACGGCGCTCCGGCGGCTCGTTGGTGATATCTTTTCCTTCAAGAATAATCCGCCCGCTCATGACCGGATGAAAGCCGGCGAGGGTCCTTAGAACGCTGGATTTGCCGCTGCCGGAGGCCCCGAGCAGAGCAACGAACTCTCCTTCGTGAACCTCAAGCGAGAGGTCGCGGATGACCACCTTGTCGCCATAGCCAATATGCAGTTTATCGATGATGAGGATCGGGGTCGGCATGATCATACTCCTGTGAAGCCTGGCGATCTGTGTCGCCCGGTCCTGCATCCTCACCGGATTTCAAGCTCGATCTTCTGCAACCAGCCGTCCAGTTTGGGCGCGACGGCATCCCAGTCGATAGGCTGCGCCTTGACTAGTTCCGCATTCGCCTGCACCTCTGGCGGTGATTTCGCCAGCGCCGCCGGTAGCACCGGAACCTGACCGAACTTTTTGGCGTAGCCGGCCATGACATCGGCAGAGCCGAACCAGTCGACGAATGCCTTTGCCTGCTCCAGCTGATCGGTTCCCGCCATGATCGCCACGCCTTCGGAGATGACGGGCGTGCCACCTTCCGGGTCAATGACCTTGACTTGCATGCCGAGCTCCTTGGCGTCTTTGATGACGCCGCCGAACCAGTTCAGATTGATGATCGCACCGCCCGATTTGAAGGCTTCTTTGCGCGCATCGGCGTCATCGACAACGATGGCGTTCGCATAGAATGCGCCAAGAAAATCCCATCCAGCCTGAGTGACTTCGCCCTTGTCGTCGAGGAACCGGGCCAAGATGCCGGCAAGATAGACCCTTGTCGTCTGCCAGGCGGTGTTGCCGATGACGTATTTGCCTTTGTATTCGCCCCTTGTCAGGTCCAGCCAGCTTTTCGGCGCCCGCTCAGCGGCAAGCTTGTCGGAATCATAGGCGATGACAACCGGTGTGCTCCAGAATTTGTAGACAATGCCTTCTTTGTCCTTGTATTGCGCAGGGAGGTCCGCTGCCCAGGCTGGTGTGTATGGTTGGAACAGGCCGTTCTTTTTGAGCAGAGCCATAGACGTGTCGACCATGCCGAGTACGACATCGGCCTGGGGGTTGTTCTTCTCGGCGACCAGCCGATCAAAAAGTTCTCCTCCGGGTGCGCGCAGAAACTGCACATCGTGACCGGCGGCTTTAGCCTGGTCGATTATCCACTGAACGTTCTCTTCTCCCTGAGGTGAATAGACGACAAGACTATTGGCCAAGGCCGGAGAGGTGACCGCGATCAGGACGGCTGCGAGGGTCAATAAACGTTTGATCTGATGCATGGTGTTCCTCTCGTTTCAGTTTGGCCGGTCATCCCCGGCTTGGCGCCTTATTACCGGAGCTACATGACAGTTTAATTACATTGCGTAATTTAATATATATTGCAATAGCTCTTTGGCTACTAACGATTTGAGGCACTCTTGGAACCAATGGACCTTTCACGGAACGAACGACGACTGGTCGAACTGATTTTCGTGGGCAAGAAGATTGCGCGCGTCGACCTGGCCGAACGGTCCGGCATGACAGGCGCTTCTGTCACTCGGCTGATAGGTCGCTTACTTGAGATCGGACTTCTCATCGAGGTGGTCGAGCGGACCGGCGCCCAAGGCCAGCCTCGGCGCTTGCTGAGCTTGCGGGCTGACCGGTATCTTTCCGCGGGGATAACATTCTCGGTCTCCCGAATGGAGGTAGCAATTGTTGATCTAGCAGGTAAGATTCTTACCTCCCGATCAGTCGACATCGAGACCAGCACGGCTTTGTCTGTGGCAGGCGCCGCGCAGGCTGCTATCGCGGCGATGCTGACCGACCTGGGTACGCCTAAGGATCGCCTTCTCGGGGTCGGCTGCTCTGTGCCCGGCAATTTCGGCACGATGTCGAACATCCTCAAGGCCCACAGCTTCTTCCCGGCTTTCGATGATGGTGAGGTGGACCAAGCTTTTAAAGCGACTTTCGAAGCGCCCTATTACATCGAGAATGATGGAACAGCTGCAGCGCTCGGAGAGTATGTGTTCGGCGGACGCATCCCGCAGCCTGATCCGATGTTCTTCATTCACATTGGACACGGTGTCGGGGGAGGGGCGGTTATCGACGGACGGCCGTACCGCGGTGTCAATGGAAACGCCTGCCTGCCCGGAGTTCTCTACCCGTACGACCAGCCGCGCCCATCCGGCCAAGACCTTTTTGCCACCCTCAACGGTGCCGGCTTCGCCATCCACGACTTCATCGACCTCGATCGGTTGCCAGATAGCGCCGAAGCGGCGTTAGAAATCTGGGTTGAACGCGCCGGAAAGCAGCTCAGCGAGACGGTACGTGTAGCAACGGCGATGTTCGACCCCGCGCTGATTGTCCTTGGGGGACGGCTGCCAGAACTCGTGACAGACAGGCTGGTACGCGCAATTTCCAGTCAGCCAATCCTTGGCCCGTCGCGCGGTTTGGAGGCTGCCGCAGTCGAGGCCTCTCGACTTGGCCCTCGCGCCGGCGCGATCGGGGCGGCCTGCATTCCGTTCTTTGCCTCTCTCTTTTCCGCCGCCGTCGCAGACGATGGCAGTCCTTACCTTAACGGTCGCAAGCCCAAATCCCGACCTTAGAAAATTTGATTGCGCGCCTGAGTCTCTTTAAGAAGTCAACCGGGGCAGGCCCAGGCGCGAACCGCACCTTGCAGGTCCGCAAGCCCTTCCTTGCAGATCGGTGCCGCTACAAAGCCTCAAATGACCAGCTTGAGGTGGCTGGATAAAACCAGACCCGCGGCGCCGCGCAGAGCCGTATGGCCTTCGCCGATACCATTCACCGTGATCGATATCTCCTGACCAGGTCTCTTCACCACCAGTTGCTCGACATGCTGCCTGATCAGCTCTGCTGCCTTCAATCCGCCTCCGGCGACGTCTCCATGAAGGACATAGGAGTTGAGGGAGAGTGTTTGCTGCAGATTGACGATGCCGAAGGCTACGTTCCGCGTATAACGGTCGAGAAGCTCCTCTGCCGCCTTCGAGCCTTCGTCTGCTTCCTTGACAAGCCTGGCACAGGTGACGCTCTTGGGATGCGGAAAGCTCAATCGGGCGGCTTGTTTTCGTAACCAAGGAAGGGCAGCGACGGTCTCCCAGCAGCCGTGCTTTCCGCAATTGCAAAGGGCACCATCGATCTGCACCACGCTGTGACCGAGCTCGCCGCCGGATCCGGCGAGTCCACGATAGACCTTGCCGTCGATGAAGAAGGCGCCGCCGAGAACCTCGCCAGTATAGACTGCTGCGAAATTTTGTTGGCCGCGACCGGGTCCGAACCATCTGTCCCCAACAAGCAAGGCACGGGGGTGGTGATCGATGACAACCGGAAGAGAGAAGCGTTCTTGTAGTATTGCTACGAGGGGAAGTCCCGTTAGAACGGGAGCAAGGTTGACGGTAAGAATGGTTCCATTGTCACTGTCGATCATTCCAGCCGAGGCCACGCCAATGCCGAAAGGCGCCTGTTGGGCCTGAGACAGTGTGGCAGTAAGCGTCTCCGTCATGACCGCGATGAATGCTTCTGTGTCGCCATGCGTATCAAACTCAGCTTTCGCAACGGCCTTGATCTCACCGGTTAGCGCCACGAGGCATGTTTGTATCGTGCCGGGCAGAAGGAGGACTGCGCCAAGCATCGGTGCATCGGGGTTAAAATAAAGCGGACGAGCCGGCTTGCCGCCTTTGACGTCGGAAGGTGACGCATCTCCCTCAACAAGAAGCTGGTCTTCGATCATCGGCTGCACAATACCGGTTATCGTGGTCCGGTTGACACCTGCAAGTCGAGCGAGATCTGCCCGGCTTTTGGGTCCGTTATCATATAAGGCCTGAAGGACGCGACCGCGGTTTATCGCGCCAAGTGCCGATTGGGAGACAAGTGTCACGTTGCCGCCGTTCTCGCCGGCGGCGACTTCTCTGCTTGCAGGGGTGCGCTGGCCCAACGAATAGGACGGCTGGCTCTCAAACTTCAATTCTCTTCTCCAATCTACCGGATCCTTTTAGCCCGTACATTATCGAACGGCCATACAACATAAGGCCCTTTCCGGTGATGCAAGCAGGACGTCGATGACAACCGCGGTACAGCGCAGAAATTTTCGCCGCGACAACTTCTTGACACTAACATAAGTTTGTGCGAGGTACAAACTAACTGCTTACAAAAAGCACATTAGGGGTAACAATCTCAGTATCGACAAGCGGAAGCCCAGGGCTGCGCTGAAGGGCCGGGGTTGGGATACGAAGCAACTGAGGAGGCTGTTTATGACAATCGATATCGGAAATATGTCGCGACGTGACCTGCTGAAAAGCGCTTCCGTCGCAGCTCTTGTGGCTGGCGCGGGATCATTGGCCGTGCCACGGCGAGGGGCGGCACAGGATGCGAACACGGTGCGCGTCCTGTCCGTTGAAGACCCATTCTTTTTCTCAATGAAGGCGCTGGTGCCAGAATACGAGAAGGAAACCGGCATCAAGGTGGAACTGGAAAGCCTCTCGTATGACGCCCTTCAGTCGCGCCTCGTCTCTGCCTTTGTCGCCAAGACCTCCGACGCCGATGTCATCGTTGTCGACCAGATGTGGCTCGGGCAGTACCTCGACAATGGCTGGATCATCTCGCTGAATGATTTTATTGCCAAGGACAACGAATTCGACCTCTCAGACTTCATCCCGGAGGTCCTTTATTCCTCGAATATGTGGCGCGGCCAGGTCGGCACATTGCCGGTCGCCGCCTATGCCCAGGGGGTTATGTACCGCAAGGACGTCTTTGACGAACTCGGCATTGCAGCGCCGCCGACCGAGACGTCGGAAGACTGGACCTGGACGAAATACGTCGACACCCTGAAGTCGATGGAAGGCAAATCATTTGGCGGCAAGCCGCTCTTCCCAACCGTCGTTTGCGGTTCCCAGCCGTCGCCGATCGTCCACATGTTTACGCAGGTCTCAGCAAGCCACGGGGCGAACTGGTTCAAATCGTTCCCGACCGCCCCGTGGGATTTCTCCCCGCAGTTGACAAGCCCGGCCTGGATCAAGTCTGTCGAAGTCTACAGGCAGCTCTACAAGCTGTCTCCGCCTGAAGCCATCAATTATGTCTGGTTCGACGCCGGCACCCGTTTCGCCAAGGGCGACATCGGCATGTTCTATTGGTGGACCCCGTACTTCTATCTGATCAAGAATTCCGGTTACATGACCGGTAAGAAATCGGACGTCATGGAGAAGTATGCAACCGCAGCCTTGCCGAAAGCTGAGGGCGTGCCTCAGACGGTCAGCCTCGGTGGCTGGAGCCTTGGCATCCCGTCCAGTTCCGAAAGGCAAGAGGCAGGCTACGCCTTCATCAAATGGGCGACCTCGAAGGCCACGCAGAAGAAAATGGCTCTTTGGCCGGACCTCAACTACCAGTTCTCCGACTTTGCGCGCGTTTCGCTCTATCAAGACGAGGAAGTCAAGGCGATCTATCCCTACCTCGATGTGCAGTATGCGATGATGAAGCAGGGCAACGGCAAGGTCACACGCCCGCCGGTCCCGGGTTACACGGCTGTCGAAAGTGTGCTGGGCCTGACCTTGAACCAGCTATTGACCGGAACCGAAGAGCCGAAGACCGGCCTCGAGCGCGCCAACAGCCTGTTCGAGAGCATCCTGAAGGGCAATCTCATGATCCCTTATCAAAGGGACAGCTACGCGGATTCTCTTGACGGGGCCAAAGCCCTGATCGCCAAGAAGTAACAGAGTTCTCCTCGGGCCGGCGCGACAGCGATCGCGCCGGCATCCACTTGAAGAAGAACTGGATCTGGCAATGCACACGACAACTGTTCGCTCTCCGCGAGCCTTCGGGCCTGCCCGGAAGAGCTTTATCCGACGAAACCTGCCATACTTGCTGATTGCGCCTTCGGTGGTGATGCTGCTCGCTCTGATCGCCTACCCCTTGCTGTTTGCCCTAAGATCGAGCTTCTACTTCTGGAACCTGCAAATCGGCCCGGAGCCGCTCCAGTTCGTTGGCTTCGAAAATTATGTGCAGGCCTTCAACGCATTCGACTTTCGCGCCGCGCTCACCAATACCCTGATCCTGTCGATCCTTGGCACGGCACTTGAATTCATATTCGGCCTGGCGATTGCACTCATTCTGCTCAAGGCACTGCCTGGCATGAACATCGTTCGGGCCCTGCTGATCTTGCCCACCACGATCGCGCCCATCGTCGTCGGCTTTTTGTTCCGCTACCTCTATGATCCCGGCGGTGGACTGTTGAGCTGGCTGTTGCAGTCGCTCTGGCTCCCCGTTCCCGCTCAGGGAATTCTTGGCTCGCCATCGACAGCACTCGCGGCCATCCTCTTCGTCGACATCTGGCAGTGGACGCCGTTCTTTGCAATCGTTCTCTATGCGAGCCTTTTGGCCGTGCCCGACGAGATTTTGGAGGCCGCACGCCTGGATCGCGCGTCTGCATGGACGATCCTGATGCGGATCAAGCTGCCGCTGATCAAGCGCACCGCAATCATTATCGTCATGCTGCGCTTCATGCAGATCTTCAACACCTTCGACACAGTGCTTGTGCTCACCCGCGGCGGACCGGGCACGTCGACGCGCACCCTTGGATACTCTCTCTACGAACAGGGCCTTGTCAACTTCAACATCGGCCTGGTCAGCGCCATGACCTGGATCACCGTGCTGATCGTCAACGTCATCGTTGCCCTCTACGTCTTCTTCGCGTTCCGAAACGAGGAGTGGTAAAATGTCCCGCCGCCACACGAGCTTCAACACGGCACTCACCTACGCCGCCGGCCTCCTCTTCCTGGCAATCTTTGTCGGTCCGATTCTGTGGTTCATCGCTCTTGCGATCCGGCCGGCCGAGACGGCATTCACCATGCCGCCGCAACTTACCTTCGAACCCAATCTCGATGCTTTCCGGCACATCCTCGTCGATCCGGGTACCAACGCGCCGCAACTGGTCAACAGCCTCATCGTCGCAATCGGTGCTGTGCTACTCAATCTGCCCTTTTCGGTTCCTGCGGCCTATGCGTTGTCCCGTTTCAAGCTCCGCGGCAAGAAGAACATCATGTTGTGGTATCTCGGGCTGTTGATGGCCCCGCCGGTCGCGTTCCTGATCCCGTATTTCATCCTCATCACGCGCATCGGTCTGCAGGGTTCCTATTTCTCCATGATCCTGGTCCTGCAGACGCTGACGATCCCGTTTTCCGTCTGGTTGATGAAGAGTTTCATCGATGAAGTGCCGGTGGAACTGGAGGAGGCTGCCCGGGTCGACGGCGCCCGCTGGTACACGATCATGTTGCGGATCACGCTGCCGATCGTTCGTCCCGGCATCATTGTCACCTCGATGTTCGCCTTCGTGTTCGCATGGAACAATGCCGCTTTTCCGCTGGTGCTGAGCTCACGCTCGACCGCCACTCTTCCGATCGGAACACTTGGATATTTCGCAACGAGCGGAGTGACCTGGAACTACATCGCCGCCGCAGCAGTGCTCGCGATGATACCTCCGATGATCATCTTCCTTGTTTTCGATCGATACGTCGTACGAGGCCTCACCTTTGGTTCGGTGAAGGGCTGAGCTTTCCCTTTATGAATGGAGTAATGAAATGAGCAGACTGCGAATGGGCGTCATTGGCGCCGGTCTTTGGGGCGGCAATCACGCCCACACCTTTAATGTCTTGCCGGAGACCGAGCTGGTCGGCGTCTGCGACCTCGATGAGGGCAGGGCGCTGAAGATGAAGGAAACCTACGGCGCAACGCGGGCCTTCACCGATTATCAGAAGCTGATCTCCAGCGATCAGATCGATGCGATCTCGGTTGCGACACCCGACTTTACCCACACGCCGATAATCCTCGCCGCTCTGAAAGCTGACAAACACGTGTTGAGCGAAAAGCCGCTTGCGACGACGGTGAGTGAAGCCGAGGAAATTGCGGCGGCTGCCGCAAAATCCAAGGGCAAGCTGATGATTGATTTCCACAACCGTGTGAATCCGATCCTCGCCCAGGTTCGCGACATGATTCAGGACGGTCAGATCGGCTTGGCAAAGCACGGGACCGCGCGTCTTTCGAATACGACATTCGTTCCATTCGAAATGCTGAGCTGGGCTGCAAAGTCTTCGGCACTCTGGTTCCTGGGAAGCCACCTCGTCGATGTCCTGCGTTTCATTCTCGCAGACGAGGTCGTGCGTGTTTATTCCGTCGCCCGCTCTGGGACACTGTCTGCCGGCGGCGTGGATACGAAAGACTTCCATGCGTCGATCCTTGAATTTTCCAAGGGCACGGTCGTGACCATGGAGAACAGCTGGATCCTGTCGCGCGACAATCCCTCGCTCGTCGATTTCAAGGTCGAGTTCGTTGGTGAAAAGGGCCAGATCCAGGCAGACCCGACCCATAGCGGCGGCCTGCGCCGTATCGTCGACGGCGGACTGAAATACAATGACTACATCGGCATAACGCCAACCGGCGCGACGCGTATCGGTGGCTTCGTGTTGGAATCCATCGCTCGCTTCGTCGATAGCGTGGTGCGTGATGCTCCTCTGCTGGCAGATGCACAGGACGGTCTGGAAAACACCAAGATCCTGGCGGCGATCGAACAATCGGTCGCAAGCGGCAAGGCTGTGAACATCGGCTAATGCCGCACCCAAAAGCTCGGGGCAAATCCGTGCGAACAGTTCGGCTTGCCTCGCCCAAAAATACTGGGAGTAGATAAAAATGGCGTCCATGACCTTTGATGGGATAGGCAAGACCTTTCCGGACGGAACCGTTGCTGTTGCGAATGTAAGTTTTTCGGTCGCGGACGGAGAATTCGTCGTTTTGGTCGGCCCGTCGGGTTGTGGCAAGTCAACTTTATTGCGGATGGCTGCGGGTCTTGAAACGCTCAACAGCGGTCGGCTGCTCATGGATGACGCCGATGTCACCGAGACCGAGCCACAGGACCGGGATATTGCGATGGTTTTTCAGAACTACGCGCTTTACCCTCATATGACCGTTTACGACAACATGGCTTTTGGCTTGCAGCAGCGCAAAATGCCCAAGGACAAGATTGACAAGCTGGTGCGCGATGCAGCCGAAATGCTTGATCTCGCGCGCTATCTCGAGCGCAAACCGGGGGCATTGTCTGGTGGTCAACGCCAACGCGTGGCGATGGGTCGAGCGATCGTTCGCCATCCCATGGCCTTCTTGATGGACGAACCTCTTTCCAACCTGGATGCCAAGCTCCGCGTGCAGATGCGCGGTGAACTGAAGCTGCTTAATCAGCGGCTCGGCGTCACAACCCTTTATGTGACCCACGATCAGGTCGAGGCTATGACCATGGGCGATCGCGTGGCTGTGCTGAAGCCGGTGTTTAACGGACAGCAGAGTAATCTTCAGCAGATCGACACGCCGCAGAAGCTTTACGACAAGCCGTCCAATCTGTTCGTCGCGGGGTTCATCGGTTCGCCCGCCATGAATTTCGTACGCATCGAGCTGACAGCGGAAGCCGGGACGCTGAAAGCTGCGATTACCGGGACGAATATATCCTTCGCCATCCCCGCCCAGCCAGCATTGTCGGTCTTTGCCGGGCGACAAGTCATTGTTGGAATTCGCCCGGAGATGTTCAAGGTTTGTCCCGAGGCCGAGGCGTTGTTCAATGAGCAGATCCCGGTTGCCGAAGCGCTTGGAGCCGACACTTTCGTGTTTTTCGACATCGCCTCACCGCCGGTCAATATCAACGATGCTGAGGATACTGAAGACTTTCCCAACAAGGGTAAGAACCGGCTTGTGGCGCGTATACCACCGGCGCTGACACCTCGACCCCATCAGGTGCTGCCATTGACAGTCGACCTGGAGAAATTGCACTGGTTCGACCCAGTAACGGGGGCTGCGATCCGCGACTGACAGAACGTGCACGAAATATCGCCAGCTGGGGTTTCAACTCTTTTCTCCTGCCCTCCCAGGCAACTTGGCTGTCGTCGATTACGAGGTCGGCGGCAGCCATTTTTTTAAAACTCGAGACATCAAACCATCAGAATCTGAACATCCATCCGCCGTAAGTGACACCGAGCTTAGAGGAGTGGCCCGTGAAACACATTTCCATTGTCGGTAAGTTCTTTATCATCATGGCCGTCTTTGGCGTCATGGCACTCGGTCTGACGTTCTATCAGAGCCGGCAAATGTTGAAAGTTAACGACAGCTATCAGGAGCTTCTCGACAAAGATGCATCTGCAGCACTTCGCTTGACCCAGTCGAACCGAAGTCTGGAAATAGCGCGTGCCAGCATCAGCGACATGGTGATGACGCGGTCGAAAGAGGCGAGGGCGCGCGCAGAATTTGGCTTGAATGACGCACGAGAAAACTTCGTCAGGTTCATGGATATGGCGATTGCCGCAGTTCCTGAGCAGAGCGAACTGCCGAAGTTGAAGGCGGATGGATTCTCCGTCCTGACCGATACGTGTGGTGCAGCCATCGCTGTTGGTCGCGGCGCAACTAGTGAAGCCGAGCTTGCCATGGTGCAGCAACTCTATCTCACTCTTTGCCAACCCGCCTTTGCTGCCATCTCACCGAGATTCACATTCGTCACGGAAAAACTCGCTTCGGACGCAGAGCAAAAGCGTGCTGACGTTTCAAGCGTTGTCCGTGACACGTCTGTGCTGAGTTTGGGAACAGCTATTGTGGCCCTCTTCGCTGTCTCGTGTTTCGGCCTTCTCGCAATTCGCTCCTGGTTGGTCAAACCGATCAAGCAGATGGTTACGACGATGAAGGTCATAGCCGACGGCGATCTTACTTCGACTGTTGAGGGAACGATTCGCCGCGACGAGATCGGATCGATGGCCCGGGCAGTACAGATCTTCAAGGACAACGAGTTAAGGGCGCGCGATCTCGGAAAGGATGCAGAAACAAGTCGTGGCGCAAATGAGATTGAACGTGCGCGTCTCGCCGAGACCGAGCGTCAGCGAGCGCGGGATATGGCGGAGGCAACGTCCGGGCTTGCAGAGGGCCTAAGGCATCTCGCCGACGGGAACCTCGTGTTCAGCCTCGACGACAAGTTCGCCGAGGACTTCGAACCGTTGCGGGCGAACTTCAATGCTGCTGTTGCTCAACTCGCTGAGAGCTTGAGAGCTGTGTCGAACGCAACCGAATCGA
Organism: Rhizobium sp. MHM7A; assembly: GCF_005862215.1. NCBI lineage: Bacteria > Pseudomonadati > Pseudomonadota > Alphaproteobacteria > Hyphomicrobiales > Rhizobiaceae > Rhizobium > Rhizobium sp. MHM7A. Next base: position 3,197 of record NZ_VCHT01000025.1, on the reverse strand, counting down.
TAGATGATGGCGCGCAGGAAATCAGTTTGAGCGCGCAGGACCTGTCACGCCGCACAGAGCACCAGGCTGCTTCACTGGAGCAAACCGCCGCCGCGCTGGATCAAATTACCCAGAACGTCGCCAGTTCCTCAAAGCGCACAGCGGAGGCGCGACATGTTGCGATCGAGGCAAACAAGTCGGCGCGCCACTCCGGGGGAGTGGTCTCCAGCGCTGTCGCGGCAATGCAACGCATCGAACGGTCATCCTCGCAGATCTCCAGTATTGTCGGGGTCATCGACGAAATCGCGTTTCAGACCAATCTTCTGGCGCTCAACGCAGGCGTCGAGGCGGCACGATCCGGCGAGGCAGGAAAAGGTTTCGCAGTGGTTGCCCAGGAGGTGAGGGAGCTTGCTCAACGCTCTGCGCATGCAGCAAAAGAGATCAAGGATCTTATCCTCAAATCGGTTGATGAGGTCAGCAGTGGCGTCAAGCTGGTCCGCGATACCGGCGAGGCGCTCAAGATCATCGTGGACCAGATAGTGCTGATTAACACTCAGCTTGATGCCGTCACGGCCGCTTCCAACGAGCAGTCCGCAACCCTTTTTGAGGTCAACCGGACAGTCAATCGAATGGATCAGGTTACGCAGCAAAATGCAGCCATGGCCGAGGAATCCACGGCTGCAAGCACGGCACTTGCCCTTGAGGCAAAACAGTTGCGCGGGATTGTGGCGGAGTTTCAGATTGAGAATGCACTCTCTGAGCAGCAGACCAGTCAAAGCAACCGTGAAACAGCGTCAATATCTTTGCCAGCACGCCGGATGCTGGCAAAGGTCGCGAACGAACTCGGCAAAGTGAGTGACGGTCGAGTTGCAGATAGATCCCGGCAATGACCGCGGACCTCCCGCAGGAACGTATTGCGGATGTCCTTAGATGACGAAATTCAGCAATTCAGAAAGAAGCAGACTGGCGGCACCGCGTAAAGCCGCCAGGCATTCGCTATCTTCGAAAGCAAGGGCAATTTCATCGCCCGGGCGATGGAATACCAATTCCCGGAAGCTTTCCTGGATTAAATGAAGCATGGGGTTTCCCCCTCGTACGATGTCGCCGTGAATAACGATAAAATTGGGCGCCATGAACTGCTGGAGGTTCGCCAGGCCGACCGAAATGTTGAACGCGTAGTCGCGAAGTAATTCTCGTGCGCCTGGGACGTCGTCGTTGGCCAGAGTCAATAATCGGCTCACATCCAGGGAGTGCGGTTGTGGCAACCGCCTAACCTTGGCCTCGTCCGTTAACCACTTCGAGCCGGCGATTGTTTCCCAGCATCCACGTCGGCCGCACTGGCATATCCGACCTTTGATGTCTACGGTCGTATGACCGATTTCGCCGCCTGCACCTGCGGGTCCCCGATAGAGATGCCCATCAAGGTAAAGCGCTCCACCCAAAGTCTCGCCGATATGGACGGAGGCGAAGTTTCTCCGGCCGCGGCCTTGTCCAAACCATCGGTCCCCAACCAGCAAGGCTCTGGTATCCTGATCGACACACACGGTAACGCCGAACCTTTTGTGCAATTCGGCTTCGAGCGGTAAGCCGTCCAGGAATGGCCCGAGACTGGCGGTCACAATTGTGCCCGTCTCCGTATTGATCATTCCTGCAACTGCTACACCTATCCCTAAGATCGGTTTGCCAGATGCGATGGTTTCTTCGACACAGGTGCTTATAATTCGGAATGCGTCGGTGGGGTGTGTAAGGTTCTTCGGAAAATCGGCGGCGTGTTGAGCATAGACCTTGCCCTCCAAAGAGACCAAACAAGCACTCACGCGGTCGTGCATCAGGAGCACCGCGCATATTGGCCTTGCATCCTTGGAAAACCACAACTTGGTAGCCGGCTTGCCGCCTGCTTCGTTGGGAGGTATCACCTCTCCTTCCGCAAGAACACCCTGATCGATCAGGGGCTGCACAATCCCTCCGATAGTCCCTCGAGTCACACCCGCAAGGCGGGCCAGGTCCGCCCTGCTGGATGGCCCTATGTCGTACAAGGCTTGCAGCAATCGGCCCCGATTCGCAGGGCCCAAGGTTCGCGTTGGAATCAGTTTTTGGGCCGGGACTATACCCTTAGCGCTCTCATCTTTATGGCGATCGTCAGAACTGCCCTCACTTTCTCCCAGTCGGTGAGCTTCGAGTCTTCTTATCAAAGAGTCCATAGCATCCAATCCTGTTGGCCGAACCAATTGCGCCGCCAACGGCCAGCACTATCAGGGGGCTAACCGCTTCTTCGCAATCTGGTGAGGCTCGGGTTATGATCTGGGGGCCATGTGCTGTTCTTCCAACGCATCTTATGATCGGCACCTGGCGTTTACGGGAAACTTTGGCCGGTTCCCGTCCCAAGCCTTCATTCAGTGATCTTAGTGTCCGCCCAATCGTTAAAAACTATTGAAATATCCCAAGCGCTCCGTGCAGAAGCTGACCAAGGTGACGCCCAAGCGGCTGCCTGACCATACACGACAGAATCGAATATTATACTTATTTTATCTCGCGTATCTTGAATATAATTTAGCATATACTTTTTTATATACTTAGTTTGAGCTATCATACCGGGGAAAGCAGTGCTAGCGTTTGTGTGGGCTGATCAGCATTCTAATGAGCATGATTGGAGATCGAGATGAACGGATTCGGTGCACTACGGCTCATAACTCGCAACGCAACTGGTGCTTTCTCAGTCGAGAAGCTCGCCGTTTTCGGTGGGAAGCCTGTGGTCCCCCAGGGACGTGTTACACCTTGGCCCGCCGCGGAGAAGAAGCACTCGGATGCCCTGCGTGGAGTTGTGGATGGTGGAAGATATCACCGCGTTAATCATCCAATTGTGAGCGGTTTGGAGGAAAGCCTTGCAAGGTGGACCGGGAAGTGGCAAGTGCGCGCTGTCGGCAGCGGAACGGCAGCCATTCACATCGAACTCGACTACGTCAAAGAGCGAGGCGAGCAAGTTGTTACCGCAGCATTGAATTGGCCGGGAGCGGTAGGGCCAATCACGATCAGCGGTCTTCAACCCGTCTTCGTTGATGTCGACATGAACTTGGCCGGGATTGATCAGCGCGCCGCCGCTGAAGAGTTCGGCCCCAACGTGGCTGCAGTTTTAGTCACTCAGATCGTGTCCCATGGAGTGGTGTAGCTGGATTTCATAGCCATCGGTGATTTCCGGTAGGGTCGGGTTGCTTAGAGCC
>NZ_VCHT01000024.1:0-56128 GCF_005862215.1 Rhizobium sp. MHM7A | reverse complement strand
GGCTCTAAGCAACCCGACCCTACCGGAAATCACCGATGGCTATGAAATCCAGCTACACCACTCCATGGGACACGATCTGCTGTTGAATCGCCGGCCAAGCACCATTATGAGCCATATGATATAGCCGCGGGTACAACGAGATGAGTTCTTCTTCGGTCATTTCCATTCTCTCAGGTCGATTAGCCCAGCCACTCCGAAATCCTTCGAGATCAAGGACACAGACACGCCACAAACTCGCTCAACGTCTCTGACAAATTGTTGCGCTTTCTCAGATAGGTCATTGAAAGTTTTTGCCGATCGGTTTTCGACGCCAAGATAGTCAACGAAGGTTAGAGCGATGTCGGTTGCGCCATTGACGTAGACGGACATCCTGATCTTTTCCCAGTCGATTTCGGCGATTCTCCGGGTCTTGCCGGATACGCTACCTTTCTCCGTTTTGTCGATCTCGTTGAGCGGCACGCCTGAGATCTTGGCGATTTCGCTGAGTGTCATCTCCACACCCATCGGGCCGGAGGGACCGCCTACGCGAATAGGATAAGTGCGTGCAACGAGCACAGCTCTGCGCACCCTGTTGTACGGCACACCGGCGTCTGAAAGGCAGCCTGCGACTGATGTTTCTCTCGAAGTGACGTGTGGGTAGCTTCCATGATGAATACTTAACTCGGTGCCCTGGGTGCCCTCCAACATGATGCGTTGCCCGCCTGCAAGGGCACGTTCGATCTCGACTCGAACGCTTTTCAGGTAAGGTTTAAGCTCTTCGACATCGCGTGCGAGTCTGACCTGCGGGCCCCATTCAAGGGTGGCGCCGCGGCCGAGGACCTTCCGCGCAGTTGCAGAGCCGACGCCTTGCTTAGTCGAGGAGATCTTCTCAAGAAGCTTCTCTTCAATGTCAATGTCGCCCTGTTCGATGATCATCGCTTGAGGGTCGACGGAAAGCCATCCTTCTGGCTCTAACCAAGGATGGTCATTTAATTCTTTGAGAAGAGTTGGCAGCGAGATAGTTGAGCCTGCTGCGATAAATATTCGCGCATTTTTGTTCGAGCCGGTCCCTGACGGAAGTTGACGGTAAGTGTAGACAGGGTCCGCAACTTTGTGTCCGGCGTTCGGGTCCGCCAACACGCACGAGGACGTCGTATTCCGTTGCCAGCAATGCGCAAATATTTCCTTTGCCTTCGCTCCCCCACTGCCCGCCGACGAAGACATCAACATAGCCGGCATACTTTGAGCTCGCGCTTAAGCGGCCAGCGGTTGCATAAGTCACGCACGACGATGGATCAGACCTTCCGGTGTCGACGATCACATCAGCGATTGCCTGGAGAGTCTCAACCGAGGCCTCGGTTAGATCTTCGGACGCCTCAGCATACGTTTCGAATTCCCTGGTTTCTCGAGAACGCGAAAGGTAGCGCTTTTCGAGAACAGCGCGAGGAGCTGTGAGATGAAAATGATGGACGCGATCAGTTCCAAAGCGCTCTCTCAGGCCATCGACTTGCCCTGCGATACGGGCTGAGTCCACAAGCAGGTATTCTCGCGTTGTCATTCGAAGCGCGTCTTCGACGACATCGGCAACCCAGCGGCCATTTGTTTCAGCGTCCAGTTCCGCTCCGGCTTTCTGAAGTTCTGCACGATCATCCGCAACACCCTTAACCTTGAGAATATAATTTCGCGTGGAAACTTTGTCTGCGGGGTAGCGTTCCCTTAAAGCATCGGAGAAAGAAGTTTTTCCAACGGCAATTGGGCCTGAAAGAACTATTATCGTTTTCAACTCTTGCTCCTCGACTCAGAGTGAATGATTATCACCATAGGTAGCAGCGTTGATGTGATTCGCTCAAGGGGACATCATGAATTCAAACATCGCTATCAAAGTAAAATCCGGCCCCAGCATCATGCTCGCCAGCGGCAATTGGTTCGATCTATTAGATCCATGGGGCAGTGCGTTTACGATCTTCGATATCGCCCAAGGACTTTCAAATATTTGCCGCTATGCCGGTCAATGTAAGAAGTTCTACTCTGTTGCAGAGCATTCTCTTTACGTCTATGAAACAGCTGAAAATTACAAGCTTGAGGCACTTCTCCACGATGCAACTGAAGCATTTCTTGGAGACATAACGCGGCCGTTAAAGCAGTTGTTGCCTCAATACAAAGAAATCGAGTCGAACGTGGAGGCGGCCATCTTTGAGCGCTTTCATCTTGACTTAAATGCTAGGCCGGAGGTTAAGCAGGCCGACCTTCGAGTTCTGGCGGCGGAACAAGCTCAACTGATGCCTGAAGGGACTGATTATTGGACGGTGCCCTCAAGAATCAAGCCCGCAGCTATCGACGTTCAATTCCTGTCGCCGACGGATAGCTCTGAGAGATTTTTATCGAAATTTTTCGAGCTAACAGATGAATCAGGTGCGATCTAGGTTTCAGATCGCGAGTGTAGATCGGCGGATAGTCTCTTTCCACACAAGTGCTTGCGTGATAAAACCTCTGCTTTAATCTGCAAGAGCAGAGGAAACGTCACCGTCCATGCCATCCACTAACGCCCAGCGGCTTCGTGCGCTGAAGCTCCTAGAAGCCCGGGGTATGCTCCGGCTGAAGGAGTTCGTTGCCGAAGGCATCGGCCCGGAGACGCTTGCGCGCCTTGTCCGGGAGGAGGCGGTCATCCGCCCGGCACGGGGCCTCTATCAACTCCCCGACGCACACGTCGAGGCTGCTCATACGCTGGCGGAGGCGGCGGTTCTGGTTCCAAAGGGCGTAGTCTGCCTAACCTCAGCCCTCCAATACCACGAACTGACGCTGCAGATGCCGTCGGCTGTATGGATGGCGATCGACCGTGCCGCCTGGCGGCCCAAGATCGATTATCCGCCTATTCGGTTCGTGCGCTTCACTGGGTCGGCACTGACCGATGGGGTCGAGCGTCACCGCATCGAGAATGTCGACGTTCCCATCACGGATCCGGCGAGGACAATTGTCGATTGCTTTCGCTACCGGACGAAGATCGGCCTCGACGTCGCGATGGAGGGACTGCGCGAGGGTCTCCGCCGTCGCCGATGCAAACCGGATCAAATCTGGCGTTACGCGCGCAAGGCGCGGGTCTGGTCGATCATGCGTCCTTACGTCGAGGCAATGGTGTCTGATGCCGCGTGAGCCTCGCAACATCGGCGCATCAGTGCGAGCGCGGCTCCTCGATCGGGCACGTGCCGAGCGATCGGATTTCCAGATTCTCCTGACGCGATATGCGCTCGAGCGTCTGCTCTACCGGCTAAGCGCGTCGCCGCACCGCGACCGCTTCATCCTCAAAGGTGCGATGCTCTTCGTGACCTGGGTCGCCGATCCGTTTCGGCCCACGCGCGATCTGGATCTGCTTGGCCACGGCGAAAGCGACGCCGAGGCAATTGCCGAAACCTTCCGGGCCATTTGTGCGCAGCCGGTCGCCGATGACGGTGTGACGTTTGATGTCGCCGCGCTGATGGCGGCCCCGATCCGTGAGGAGGCGGAATATGGTGGTGTGCGGGTCCGCACAACGGCAACCATCGCCGGGGCGCGTATTCCGATCCAGGTCGACATTGGTTTCGGCGACGCCATTACACCTGCGGCCGTCGAGATCGACTATCCCACCCTGCTGGACACCCCAACGCCGCGCCTTCGCGCATATCCGGTCGAAACGGTGGTGGCCGAGAAATTCGAAGCGCTCGTAACGCTCGGCGTGGCCAATAGCCGGCTCAAGGATTTCTATGATCTCTGGGTGATCTCCCGAACATTCGAACTTCGCCAGGCTCCCCTTGTCGAGGCAATTCAGCGGACCTTCGAACGACGCGGAACGGTCCTCCCGTCTGTTGTTCCGGTCGGTCTGACCGATGAATTCGCGGAAGCATGGACCGCTCAATGGCGCGCCTTCCTGGACCGGGACCGGATGGCAGCCGCACCAGATGCTTTCGCCGCTACCGTCGCCGATCTTCGCCTCTTCTTGATGCCGCTGGTCGTCGGATTGAAGGAAGAACGAATTTGGCCGCCGAGCGGGCCGTGGTCGCCGGGGGAAGCAATCAATGAGGCGTAGCGGAACGAGAAAATTTCTCCGTCCCGCATGGCGCGACTGACGAAGAAAGGAGCCGCTGTCGCGGTTGGGGGGAAGTATGGATAAGAAGCACTTTTATCGCGTAGGCAGCCACTCTGGCGCCTGGGACGATCTACCCACTGACCCAGATGAACTGGATTCTCTGACCAATAGTGCGCGAAAGCACATCGAGCCGTGGCTCTCTGCTGTCTTCCAAGCAGAGCACCTCAACCTACTGCTTGGCAGTGGGTTCACCGCAGCGATTGGTTATCTCGCGGGCGTAGGGGCCACAGGCATGGCCAAGGTTACATTTGGCACGTCTTATGACGCCGCCATCGATGCGCACGCCCAGGCCGGAGCGACGGCCATGAAAAGAGGTGCGGCAAACATCGAAGATCAGTTTCGAAGTGCGCTTGCTCTGCTCGAGGGCCTGGGGGTCATAGACAAGGGAGCGGAAAAAACTCTCAAGGATGGGATTGATGCCCAGATGTCTGGCTTCCTCACTTCATTATTGAAGACGGAAAGCGGGATTGTTGCTGGAAAGGATCCGACATCGAAAGATGCTGCCCAGGGCGCTCTGCAATCATTCCTGCTGAGTTTTGCGAGCCGCGCTGCATCCCGTGAACGTTTGCACGTCTTCACAACCAACTACGACCGCCTGATCGAACATGGTTGCGACTTTGCGGGTCTTCGGATCATCGACAGATTCGTCGGCGCGCTGAATCCGGTCTTCCGCGCGTCGCGCGTTGAAGTTGATGTCCACTACAATCCACCCGGCATTCGGGGAGAACCGCGGTTCATGGAGGGCGTCATTCGCCTGACTAAGCTCCACGGCTCACTGGATTGGTTTTTTGATAAGGACGAGCGGCGAATCTATCGCAAGGGCATCCCATTCGGAGCGCCTGCGGATCATACCGACATTCCCAAAAAACCCGTCGACACGGTGATGATCTATCCCAATCCCGCGAAGGACGTCGAAACAACACAGTATCCCTATGCGGAGCTCTTTCGCGATTTTGCGGCAGCAGCTTGCCGACCTAACGCCGTTGTCGTGACCTATGGCTATGGTTTCGGCGACGATCACGTCAATCGAGTGCTGCTCGATATGCTCACGATCCCGTCGACCCATTTGGTGATCATGGCCTATTCGGCTGACGATCGCCTCAAAGCATTCGTTGAAAAGACGCGAGATGCGCAAGTCTCGTTGCTGATCGGCCCTCATTTCTCGGATCTTGCAACGTTGGTTGCAAGCTACCTGCCGAAACCGGCGCTCGACTACATATCGGGCCGAATGACAGAATTGTTGAAGCATCGTCCAGGCGATCCAAAACTCAGCGACCCGCCTGCCTCACCGCCTCCAGCGACTGCAACCGGGCCGGTATGAGGCGATCATGACAACTCCAATCGAACGACTGTCGGGCCTTGTTGTCGGTGTCGTCGAGTCGGTTGCGCCGGATGAAGTTCGGGTGCTCCTTGAACTGGACGCTCCGCACTCCACAGCATTGAATACCGGAGTGCCGGCGGGGTTTCCGCGCCTCAATGGGTATGTGATCATCCCAAATGAAGCCGGTGCGACAGTCGCCTACATAACCTGGATTGGGATCGAACGCTCTCCTTATCCAAAGCGCTCTGGCCTGAAAGACTTTGGCCTGATCGATCTTCCATTTCCACTACGGAAGATGTCGCTATCGCCAGTGGGTACATTGACATCTCGGCGCGACCGCGCCTCGGGAATGACCAGATACGAACTCTCTCGTGGCGTGGTCGCGTTTCCGTCAGTGGGGGACCAAGTCCTTATCCCGACACCCCCGCAGGTCGAAGCCATCGTGGGCGCGAGGGACGACGATAAGAGAGTCAGAATAGGCTCCTCTCCGATGGCATCGAACGCGGCCATCATGGTCGACCCTGACAAGCTTTTCGGCCGGCACCTGGCGGTATTGGGAAACACCGGCAGCGGTAAATCATGCACGGTAGCGGGCCTGATTCGATGGTCCATGGAGGCCGCCGAGAAGGCCATCAAGGATGCCGGCAAGACGGGGGTGCCCAACGCGCGGTTTATCATCCTCGATCCAAATGGCGAATACGCCAGGGCCTTCGCTGATCGCGGAGACGAGCTACGGTTGTTTCGCGTTCCACCCGTTGCAGATGGAGAGCGGCCGCTCGATGTCCCTGCGTGGCTCTGGAGTGGGCACGAGTGGACCGCGGTCGCTCACGCCCAACCAGGGGCGCAACGCCCGTTGCTTATGCAGGGGCTGCGGGAGCTGAAGGCCGGTCAAACGGAGGGAGTGCCCAGGGAGGCGATGATCCGCCGCTACCTTGGTTCCTATTCGATCCGGATATCGGCGATGTTGAACACCGGCACGCAGGCCTTCGCGGGGGCTCCGAGACCGAGATTCGAGTGCGCGCGGCTCCTTGAAACGATCGCGTCAGATTGTTCGCAGTTTGGCGGGGAGGCCCTCGCTACAGCTAGCGGCGCTCTTGCCGCGATTTCCACCACGATCACAGGGATTGTCGATAGCCGACGATCTGGAAATTTCTTCAACGATTTTGCGATTTCCGACCTGGAAACGATCCGCAGCGCACTGGATACATTGGCTCAGACGCTGCCGGATATCGGTCACGCAGCCCTCATCAGTGAGGACGCTCCACAGTTCTTTGACGTAAACATTCTCGCCGAACATCTTGATCGGGTGGCAACCGAGCAGGGAGGTAACCTCGCAGGGTTTATCTCGACGCTCGGACTTCGGATTCGCGGAATGCTCGCCGATCAGCGGCTCGGCGCCGTAATTGGTCGCGACCCGCCGACTTCCTTCGAAACCTGGCTGAAGGATTATGTCGGCGACGATGGCGCGAGTAACGGCCAGATCGCGGTCGTCGATCTGTCTCTCGTCCCATCCGAAATCGTCCACATCGTTGTGTCCGTTTTGGCGCGGCTGATCTTCGAATCGCTTCAGAGATACCGCCGCGGCCATCCGAAGGGCCAGACCTTGCCGACAGTCCTCATTCTTGAGGAAGCGCATACATTCGTTCGGCGCGGCAAGGACGATGACGGCCCTGCCTCATCTCCGACCCAGCTCTGCCGCGAAGTGTTCGAGCGTATAGCCCGCGAGGGGCGCAAATTCGGGCTTGGGCTCGTCCTTTCGTCGCAGCGACCATCAGAGCTTTCTCCAACGGTTCTCGCCCAATGCAACACGTTTCTGCTGCACCGTATCGTCAATGATGCGGACCAGAATCTCGTCGCACGCCTCGTCCCCGACAATGTCGGTGGACTCTTGCGTGAGCTGCCGAGTTTGCCTTCCAGGCAGGCCGTTCTCCTTGGTTGGGCAGCGCCGATCCCGGTTCTGGTGGAGGTGGACGAATTGCCTGACGCACAGAGGCCGCAGTCGGCAGATCCGGATTTCTGGAACGTTTGGACGCTGGCCGAAGAACGGAATGTCGATTGGGACTCAATTTCGAAAGCGTGGTCGGGCTCTGCTCCGGTGCAACTGCCGGAGGAAGAATGATCCGTATTCTGCACACGGCTGATTGGCATATCGGTCAAACTTTACGTGGGTTCTCGCGGGAGCACGAGCACCGTAAGGTGTTTGAGCGGCTTGAAGAGATCGTCGTGGAGCGAGATGTCGACGCCCTCGTTATCGCCGGTGACGTGTTTGACAGCCAAAATCCCTCCGGGGAAGGGCAACAGCTCTTCTACAATACGCTCGTGCGGCTGAGACGCGCACATCCGCGCATGGCTATGGTGATCGCTGCCGGCAACCATGATGCCGCTGGTCGGTTGGAAGCGCCGCGGCCTCTGTTGGAGGCATTCAACATCCGCGTCGTGGGCAATGTTCGGCGGCGTGAAGGGCGGGTCGAGGCCGTACGCCATCTCGTTCCTATCGCTGACGCAAGCGGTGCGGTAGCTGCTCACGTGCTCGCAGTCTCCTACCCAACCGCAGCGTGCCTTCCGAATTTGACACGGCTGGATGGTGAAGCAGGCTCGCCCGTCATCGCTGGCGTGCGAAGCCTCTATGCCGAATTGGTCGATACGTTGCGAAGACCGATGGATGGTCTACCGTTCGTCCTAACGGGACACCTCCATGTCGCGGGAGGTATCGAATCGGAAGGCGCAGAGCGGCGAATTCTGGTCGGTGGCCAGCATGCCGTGCCGCATGACGTGTTCCCGGCAGAAGCGAGCTACGTGGCGCTTGGCCACTTGCATAAGGCTCAGGCTATCGGTCGTGATACCGTCCGATATTCCGGTTCACTGATCCCCTTGTCCGCGACGGAGCTGCCATACGCGCATGGGGTCACTCTTGTGAGCCTCGACGGTACAACGGTTCTATCTGAACACATCTCGATTGATCGGCCAGTTCCCTTCATCCGCCTTCCTGAAACGGGCGATATGCGGTTAAGCGAATTTGGCGACCATCTGACAGCAATGGACCTCTCATCGGACCTACCGCTTCATGAACGGCCATTCGTCCAGGTCAGGCTTGCCCGCGAAGGGTTATCGCCCGGGTTCAGAGAGGAGGTCGACCGCATCGCAGAGAGCTTTCCAGTGCGCATCGTCGATACCCGTGTTGCGGCAATGCTCGGGGCGTTGAATGACGTGACCCTCGCCGATCCGATGATGCGGTTGGCGGAAAGAGATCCGGAGGATCTGTTCAAGCTCGCATTTGAACGCACCCTCGGCGTCGCCCCGGATTCTGCTCACCTCGATGTCTTCCATCGGGCACGGGCGGAGACATAGCCATGCGGATCTTGGCTATCCGCGGCGAGAATCTGGCAAGTCTTGGCGCTCCCTTCGAGATCGATCTTGCCGCAGAGCCGCTTGCAGGTTCCGGCCTCTTTGCCATCACTGGCGAGACCGGCGCTGGGAAATCGACCATCCTCGACGCGCTCTGCCTCGCGCTCTATGGCGAGTATCCGCGCGTCTCTGTTAGCCGTCGTGAAAATACCCCCGATCCCAGCGGAGAGGCGATTTCAATTCATGATGGCCGAGCGATCCTGCGTCGCGGGGCTGGGAGCGGATATGCCGAGGTGGATTTCGTCGGGCAGGATGGCGAACGCTACCGCGTTCGCTGGGAGGCCAATCGGGCGCGGGGGCGAGCAAATGGGCGGCTGCAGAATGAGCAGCGCTCGCTGTATCGACTTGACGACGGCAGTGCGGTCGCGACCGGCAAGACTCTGGTCCGCGAGGCGGTGGAGACGAGAACTGACCTCACATTCGATCAGTTCCGGCGAACGGTGCTCCTCGCGCAGGGCGAGTTCGACGCCTTCCTGCTCGCCGCCGAGAGCGAGCGCGCGGAATTGCTCGAGAAGATCACAGGCACCGAAATCTACGCAACGATCTCGGTCCGCGTTCATGATGGCACCGACGCACGACGAAGAATTGTCGAGCAATTGGAGCAGCGTCGGAACGACATTGGACTTCTTAATGACGAAGCCATGCAGGCGCTGCTGGAGGAGCAAAGCCAGCTTGCTTCGACCATTGCTCAAAAAGGAGCTGAGCGCGATCAACACAGCGAGCGGTTGGATCATTTCAGGCGCGTCGCTGCTGCTCGCGGCGATCTCGCACGGGCTGAGGCCCAGGCGGTCGCAGCGCGCGCCGCACGCGAAGCAGCCGCCAATGAGTATCAATCTCTTGCCGAGTTCGATCTCGTCGAGCCGCTGCGTCCGCTAGCGGCTGATGTACAAAATGCACGACGGACGGCGGCGGAGGCCAAGACCCGTCTCGACGGCTTGCTCATTGCGCGCGAGGAAGCGCGGACGCTGGATGCAGTGTCTACAACGCAACTGGCGGACGCTGTAACCGCCAACGTAGCGGCAGTAGACGTCCTCAAGAACTTCGGTCCCCTTTGGAGCGAAGCCGAGAGGCTCGACGCCGAGCTGACGACAGCTCGGACGGAGTTTAATGATGCGGTGGAAAAATCGCAGCAAGCGGAAGCTACACTGCGCGATAAGGCCGATGCGCTGGCCATAATTGATCAGGCTCTCGGTCAGACATCAGAATCGTACCGCACAACCGCGGCGCAATTAAGCAATCAATCGGATCGCGTTCTTCTTGCTGATCGTCTTGGCGATGCGATGGACTTGTTGGCGAAGCGGGGAGCGCTCCAGCAGGAACACGCTACAGCCACGGTGGCGGCCATTGGAGCGGAAGAAACAGCGACGCGATTGCAAAGTGAAATAACCACCCTGTTGGAAAAGCTCACCGAGGATCGTGAGCGAAAGAATGGCCTAAGTCGTGAAATCGCTGATCGTAGAGCCGGTCTTGCCGGCATCGACGAGGCGACGCTCCACGAACGAGACATCGATCTGCAGCGCGCGCTCGAGGCTCTGCGCGAGGCAAGTACCGTCTGCGACCGGCATACTCGAGCATCGGCAGATCTAACACGGCGAGAATCGGAACACATACTGGCGGCGCAAGAGGTAAGCACGGCGAAAAGCCAAATTGTTGAAGCCGAAGCGGACCAGCTCCGCGATCGGACCGCACGTGGGGAAATTGTTCCAATCGCAGAGCTCGCCGACGAGGCTGTCTCATCTGAGGCCATTCATCTGCGCAGCCTGCTGGCCCCAAATTTGGCCTGTCCGGTGTGCGGCAGCACCGACCATCCGCATCTTGCGCATCCCAGCGCGCTGAATGAAATTGCTGCTAGGCTTCGCCGCCGACGCGAAGAACTCGATGCCGCGTTGACCACGACGGGCCAGCGTTTGGACGCCGCAACGCGCGCGCTCTCCGCTGGAGAAGCTCGCCAGGCGGAGACAAACCGCGGAATCGATGTGGCGCGCGGACAAATTCTGGCTGCCAACAGCGCTTATGGCGAACAGTTGTCGTCCTTGAACGATCTCTGCACGAAGGCTGGGATCGAGGAGGGTGTACCTCCCGTTCTCGATGACCAGGCTGCGTCGAAACTGGCGGCCCATATCTCAGTCGCGATCGCAGAACGATCAGCCATTGCATCTCCACTCGCGAACGCGAGCCGTCTTCGGACTGAGATTGACGGTTTGCAACGGGAGCATGACGCGCTCGGCGAGGCGATCGAGACGACCGCGCGGTCCATCGACCAAAGACGTTCTGATTTCCACGCCAAGCAATTGAAGGCAACGGAGTACACGGTTCAGGCGGCGGGCCTTGCTGAGCGCCTCATTTCCATTCGCCGTGAAATCACGCCGTTTCTCGCTGCAGCAGGTCTGGCCATCGACGACCTCGATGTCGATCCCACCGGTGTCAGCCTTACGCTGTCAACAATCGCGACGGAGTATGCTTCCCTGCGCAAACAGGTTGGCCAACTTGAAATGACGCTCCAGCGTTTGGCGCCCGAGCGTGCGGCGGCGGGCGCGTCGCTTGAGCACGCGCAGGTGCAGGTTACGACGACGGCGCTTCTTCTTGATCAACGTCGCATGGCCGAGGGAGAGAAGGCGGACGCCAGAGCTAAACTTCTCGATGGCGAGGCGACAGCAAGCCACCGGACTCGGATCAATGAGGCTTGCCGAACCACCCGTGAGGCGCTAGCGCTCGCGCGCGAGACGAAATACGCCACCGATGCAGCGTTCCAGGCGGCCGGCGCTCGTTGCGACGAGGCCGCCGCTGGATTGGAAACCGCCAAAGGGCGCAGTGCTTTAGCCGAAGAGGCATTCAACGCTGCGTGCCTGGATATTCCTCGCTCTTCAGACCAGGTTGCCGCGCTGATCGCAGCCGACCCAGCTTTGAGCAGAGCGTTGCGGGTCCGTATTCAGGCGATCGACCGAGGCGTGAACGATGCCGGCACCGCAGTGCTTACGCGCCAGAATGACTTACAGCGGGCGTTGGAAGGTTTCGACGAGACCACTGATGGAGAGGCGTTGGTCGCAGTCGTCGTTGCGTTGGCAACAGAAATCGGAGACCTGCAACAACGGACAGGTGTGCTTGCTGCTACGCTCGCGCGGGACGACGAGGCACGCCGTGCCGCCGCAAACCTATCTGCGGAAATTGACGGCGCGGAAGCGGAACTCGCAATATGGCAGGCAGTTGACGATGCGGTCGGCTCGGCCAGCGGTGATCGTTTCCGCCGCTTTGTGCAGGGCATTACACTCGACCACATGGTGCAACTGGCGAATGATCACCTCCGTGCATTGACCCCCCGCTATAGGCTCGCGCGGGGGGCAGCGTCCGATCTCACGCTGCATATCATTGATCGCGACATGGGCGACGAGGTCCGTGGGACCCGAAGCCTGTCAGGCGGTGAACGTTTCCTGGTCTCCCTTGCGATGGCGCTGGCTCTGTCAGGTCTCGAAGGACGATCGTCCTTTGTCGACACGCTGTTTATCGATGAAGGCTTTGGATCGCTCGATGCGGAGACACTCGACTTGGCAGTAGATGCGCTGGAGACCCTTCAGGGTAGGGGTCAGAAGGTTGGTGTCATCACGCACGTCGCTGCCATGATCGAGCGGATCGCCGTGCAGGTTCGCGTCGAAAAACGTGGGGCTGGGCGATCGGAGATTAGTGTTTCAGACGGGTCGACGCCGACGTGGCCTAAGTAATACACTGACACTGTATTTTCAAACATATCAATAGCTTGCTAATTTGACCGGAGTGTTTGTGGTTCGATTCCTATCAAGGCGTTAGATAGAGCCGGTGGATGGGTAGGCGTCTGCAAGGCTGGGCATGCTCAGAAGACGCCGAACGAGGATACTACTGGACGGGGAGCCGGTTATCGCTTCCGGTCGCAAGATATCGTCGACCCACCAGTCGAGCAGTTTTGCCACCGGACTGACACCGACAATTGATGCGCGCCGCAGGTCGTAGCCGAAGCAGACACAGTAATGTTGCGGCACGAGTTCGGTCTGATTGAAGACGGCAATACGGCTCCGGCAGGATGGGCATCGGTCACCCAACCTGCAGCCATGCCTTGTGCATATAACCCAGGTCGCAAGCCGCCGTCGCGGCCAATCAAAATCGCTCCGAAGGGGCCAAATTCAGCCACCCGTGGCAAATAGTTTTCAACACGCCGAGTCACAACTATGAATGCTGAACACGAAATCCAGCTCCTAAGCTGAAAGAGGAATT
Source organism: Rhizobium sp. MHM7A (assembly GCF_005862215.1). Lineage (NCBI taxonomy): Bacteria > Pseudomonadati > Pseudomonadota > Alphaproteobacteria > Hyphomicrobiales > Rhizobiaceae > Rhizobium > Rhizobium sp. MHM7A. The sequence goes on along the minus strand of NZ_VCHT01000024.1, from coordinate 43,061 downwards.
GAATATGAGCGGGACGGCTCACGAAATCTCAGACGTAACGCGGCGCGCGATCATCGACCATTTGAGCGTTGCCCACATATTTTGGTCCGGCCGCCTCTCGGATGATGAATTCCTTGCGCGACTCTACGATCTCTCGACCATGCCGTCGTACGACTATCGCTACAGCAATGCCGCCGGCGATATCCGTCAGCATATGGTTCGCAATCGAGATTGGGACGATAACTGGGTGTTCTTCGACGGCCGCTTCAATCTCCTTCATGCCTCGGATGGCGAGTTTCTCCGATTTTTATGCGAGACCCTCCATCCGGTCGTTCGTCTAGACGAAGAGCAGGTTTCGGAGTTGCTGAACATCTATAACGAGGCGCTGGCCGCCGATGGCTTCGTCCTCGTACCCGGAAAAACAATCTCAGGAAGGTCGCTTTTCGTCGCTCAGGCGGTGCATCGCGCGGTCGTCTTCGAAGAGCCGACCGGATGGCAAAAGGTTGATCGGCAATTGCAGGAGATGCGATCGAGGCTCGATTCCGCGGAGACCGAAGAGCAGTTTCAAGGCGTTGGCTTGCTTTGCCGCGAAGTCCTGATCACGGTTGCGCAGGAAGTCTATAATCCCGCCAGGCATCCCCAGATTGACGATCGCGTGCCTAGCCCGACAGATGCCAAGCGCATGCTCGAAGCTGTTTTCCAATCGGAATTGCAGGGCTCAAGCAATGATGAAGCCCGGGCGCATGCCCGAGCCGCCGTCAATCTCGCGCTGGCCTTGCAACACAAACGGCTGGCGGACTTTCGCACAGCCGCACTTTGTGCAGAGGGAACTTGGTCCGTTGTAAATATGTTGGCAATCCTTGCCGGCCGTCGCGGCCGCCGTGATCGATGACGGAAACTTAAGAACCCGCACCTAGCCCTGACTCCCGCATCTATTTCTATTTCATTCGCCCAACCGGAGTCCAATAGATTGAAGGTCAGCGTTCCCCATCAGCGTTGTTTCGAATAGCCGCTTGACCAATCGCCCAGGGCGCAGAGGAAAACGCGGCTCATGCTGCAGGAATCTCGACCTCCAGCTTGTTCTCAATCGCGGTGTAAATGTCGATGTCCGCACTAGGCGCCCTGACGGATACGACGAGCGCATAGCGTGCCGCTCGGTCCCAACGCTGCAAACCGGGCTTCTCCTTCCACCAGCCGCTAACCGGAAAGACGCCGATCGCATCGCGTTCAGCAAGCGCAGCAGCACTTCCGCGCCAGATGTCGGAATGAACCGACCCGCGATCTCGTATCATTCCGAGAAACCAGTTGTCGCCACCTGCAGTTGCGCCCACCGCGCCCCCTTCTTCTGCCTCGGCCGCCTTGTTGATCCTCGTTCGGAACTGCTGCAGGCTCTCGAGGGAGCGTTTGACTGCAAACCGCAAGGAGTGTGACGAATAGCGATGGCGGCGCGTCCATCCGCGTTCACCAGGATTCGGTTCGACGAAATATGACAGCGTGACGCGAAGTTCGACGTCGGCAGCACCAAGCTCCAGCAACTCGTCACGCGGCCACGGCAGCGCGTGCAGGTTCATGCTTCTAGTCTTGATTACCGATTTTTCCTTTTTGAACGGCAGTAGCACGTCCTCTACCACCAACGTGGCATCATCGGCGGCACTTTTCAGGGCACGAGAGAGGTCCGGCACGCCCCAGCCGTAGCGCCGCAGCATTGCCATTTTCATGGCTTGCGTCCCCGCGCCGTCGAAATGGTCTCGCATTGCAGGCGTCCACTCGGCAGAATGGATGGCGAGACCCCGTACCGTCTCCGGCCAAAGCGTTGGACGAGCGGAAATGATGTTTGCACAAAGGTTTGCGCCGAGTGCGGCGGCGGCGCTTGTATCGCCAAATGTATCAAAAAGTCGAATGTTTGGCCGGTAGTATGTGGTCAGCAGTTGCAAGTCGTCCACATGTGAGCTCGGATTCACCCCGTCGTGGGCGAAGTTTCCACCTTCGAAAACGACATCCGGTCTAACGGGCCATTGACGATCCCAAGTTCCCGAGGTTCTGCTTGCCGGTGATAGGTCGCCGGCTGGCGCGACCGGAGCCCAATCACCAAAGGCCGGATCAATGATGTTGACCTTGTCAGTGTAGGCTCCGACGACGAGAGCGTTCCAGGCCTGTGCCGGGCTTTCTGCCTCTTCCAAATCATTGCGATCCGGATACTCCGCCGCATGGATGTCCCCGCGGAGATTGCCAGCGGCGATGACAATCAGACGACGGAGAGCTCCTCCGCCATAGGTCAGTTGGTCAACGGCGGCCGACCAAGATGAGGGACGTCCACGAGCGGGGCCTATCTCACTTGTGACCGCCATACAAAAGACCCGCTTGCGAAGTGGCGCGCTTGCCTCCGCCTTGGTCATCCCGGTTTCAGTAATCGCACCATATAGCAGCGGATCATTGCCGCCATTTGGCGGGAGGATTTTTATAGTTTCAAGCCAGTAGGGTAATTCGACGGCACCTTGCTGCGTGAGCGCCTGCTGAAGATCACCATAGAGCGCCACGCCAGCCATCGAAGTGCCATGCCCGTTCCAAAACTGGCTGTCGCCAACTCCCCAATTATTGTCATATGCATGCTGGTGGGCAGCCGGCAATGCTGGAGCGATCAAAGGGTGTTCCCGTGTCGCTCCGCTATCGAGCAGGCATATCGCCGGCGCCAGTGCGTTCGGGGCGACAAGACGATCCACAAGGTCCCCCGCCCACTCCACCTGCTCGGCGGCCCCCATCTCCAAGAAGGTCGATGGCGTGTCCTTGGCGAGCCGGAGTTCAGCGACGGCGTCAGAATTGATCAAGAGGCGTGCGATAATAGCCTCTGTGCCATGGGCGAGCACAACATCCCGTTCGGGGAACCGAATAGCGTGATCCTTGAGCGGAATATTTAAACGTTCGGCTACTGTTCGAAACGATGCGAGTTTTCCGTCCCTGATCCAGACTTCCCACCATACGGCGAGATCTGGCTGCGGATAGAGGTCTGGTGTGTCGGTAAAGAGTGATCGGACGGCCGCGAGACGAACGTCTTCAATACGCGCAATCAAGTTTTGGTTTTTGGGACGCCCTGCCTTCGTTTCCTCATTGCGATAGGCGTCGACTTTTTTGCTGTAGAATTCGACGGAGCGCTCAGGGACGAAGACCGTGGCGGTGATACTCTCCTCGCCAGCCGCGACCTGAGGAACGGCGACGAGTTCAATGCCAGCCGGCTTGTTTTCCAAAGCCTCCACTGCGCCGCGTTCTGCCGCGGGGATATCAAACTGCAAATAAAAGCCGTGTTCGCCTTCGGCAATTCCCGCCTCCCTATTCGCTATAAGTTGCTGCGCGCCAGCAATCGCAGTCGCAAGCGATTGAGAGAGCTTAGCTGCGTGCTGTGCTCTTGCTCGAGCAGGGGGAAGACCGGAAATAACCGTACGTGGGGAGGTATAGGCCTCACCTTGGCCCCCACCATCCAAGAAAAAGTGAGATCGATTGCGAGGCGGTCTGGCCATGTAATGGTGGTCGCCTTATCGCATCGTGGCGTGACGTTCCGACAAGGCGCCAAGCAGAATTGAGGTTTCCACCGTCGGCTTGTCACTCAAGATAGCGATCTTTGCAGCTTCGTCCGCAGCTCGTGCTATCTCCGCCTGACTGAGTCCCTTGGCTGCATCGAGGATTTCCGACCAATTGATCTTCTTTGGCTTGAAGCGGGATAAATGCGTCTCCAGGATTCCGCGCGTGATGCGCTCGTCCGGTAGTTCGTATGTAATCACGTCATCGAAGCGGCGGAAGATCGCCTTATCGAGAAGTTCTGGATGGTTTGTGGCAGCGATGATCAGGCTTGGGCCATGGTCATTCTCGATGAACTGGAGAAAGGAGTTGAGCACGCGACGAATCTCGCCGACATCGTTCGGCCCGGACCGCTGCGATCCGATCGCATCGAATTCGTCGAAGAAATAAACGCCCCGTTGCGCGGCGACGGCATCGAATACCAGTCTTAAGCGCGAGGCTGTCTCTCCCATGAGTTTGCCGATAAGGCCGTCGTAGAGAACTGTAAAAAGTGGCAGCTTTAGTTCATGTGCCAATGCCCCTGCAGTCATCGTCTTGCCAGACCCCGGCGGGCCGACAAGGAGCAACTTGCGGCGAGGTGTCAGCCCATGGGCTTTCAGCCGCTCCTGATGCCGCTGTTCAGCGATCACTCTTCCAAGCCGTTCGTGAAGCTCGTCGGACAAAATCATGTCTGCTAGTCGCGTGTCCGAAAAACGTGCGGCGAGCAATTTCGTTAATTCGCCTTTCGGCTGTGTGATAGGCACCGGACCTGCGCCAATGCGTGCGACGGTCGACGTCTTGCCGCGAGCTGCGTCGATTAGCTCTCTGAGCTCTTGAGCGAGCTTGCCATGACCTTGCCGGGCTTCATGCGCGGCAAGCTGTGTCGCCACGGAGAGGAAGCGACCTTCATCTCCGTCTATATGGCTTTTCAGCAAAGCTACGATGTGTTGTGCCGTGGTCATTTTCTCGAACTAATCGTTGGTCAGCTTGTCGGTGCCATGGGCACCTTAGCGTCTATCCATTTCAATGTGTCAGATATTTCCATTACGCCGTTTCGGAAATGAACCTGTCCACAGATTCTCACTCAGGTTGCAAAGCCTATCGATATATCGCACGAGGCGTTTAACAATTCCTTGTGTCTCTGCCGGGTTGCTGGCCAGTTAGAGTTTTCTCCACGTATACGTTCCCGGCTGATTGACTTTCTCTCCCTTCGCGCCGGGCACCCCCTTCCAATGATACTGACCCTAGGCCATTCCGTAGGGCCACTTCTTGATCTCGATATCTTCGACAATCAGGAAGTGACCAGCTTAGGTGCTCCAGGAACTCTTGGCGACCTTCAGCGGCAGAACCTCACCGCTCTCACGCCAGAGCTGAAAGATGTTCTTCCATTCGGTGTCGGGTTCAGTGTGCAACCGCATCATGGCCCTCTTGGGATTATCTGCACATACGCCTATGTCGCTGTCGCGTTCCTGCCGAGCGTCAAAGTGGTAATGCTCGCCATCTGAATTGCCCTATTCTTTTCGAAACAAAAAGGGAACCTAGCAACTAAATCGGCCATTGAAAACCCTTGATTTCGCGCCTTTTGCGTGGGCCAGATCGTTCCATTTCAAGTACTTGGCATGGTGTAGTCGGTGGATTGAATCTCATCAAGGCGAGCATAGGCAGATTTTGACCTGTGAGTGCGATCAGGTCAGATCCAGCCTGTGTCGACTTGCGTTTTTCGAGAGGAAGTGCGCCTTAGCTTCCGGAGCTACGCCACCGGCTCCAAAGAACCCTTCGATCGTCTGCCAGAGTTTCAAGTGTTTGGTAGCGCAGCGTGCTGACGAGCAATTGAACCAGAATGTCGTGTCGCCGCCGTCACTCAACGGTATGGTTTTCACAGCCTTCAGATATCCTTCGACGACGTCTGGCTCTGGGTTGTGATGCTCGCCGTCACCGCAGAAAATATAGTGGCTGGCACGGATACTCTCGACGAATTTCTTTGAGTAGCTGTTGTCGGCGCCATGATGGGGCACTTTCAGCACGTCGACTTCGAGCCGCTTGTCGTCTCCGATTAATTTCGCCGCGGTCAGGTATTCGAGCAGGCTCTCATTGCCCGCGTCTCCTGTCAGAAGAATTCGGCGGCCATTCTCCTCGACGAGAAGTACGAGAGAGGCGAGATTGGGGGGAGTGACATCCTTTTCGATCGCGAGCGCCAATTCCTGCGCTCGGCGGGCGACGTCCATCGGCGACACTCCGGAGCGAAGGTCTTCGACATCGCGGCGGTGCCGATTGCGCAGGGTTTCGACGTAGTCTTTCTTTTTCTTCAGCCAGTCGATCCAGTCTTTGCGCAACTCATCGAGCTGTACCTTCGTTGGACCCAGCACGGTAATGGTCATAGAGCCTAACTCAATCGGCTTTTTCGGGCGCGCGACCATGAAGTTTCCGGCAAAGTCTGGATTGAGCGGTATGCTCAACTGATCGTCTCCGATCCGCCAGTTGACTTCGATGGCGTCGCCGACGCTGAGCGCGAGCATCTCGACACGCTCCGCATTCTTCACCATTTCCGGCGTACCCAACCCGGCGGCATTGAGGCCAGCCATCGCGTTGGCACTGGCCGCAAGTGCGCTACCCAGTTGCACGCTTTCGGACTTGCTGATGTCGTCGAGGAAGGCATTGTGCCAGAGCGCTCGAATCGCCGGCGGCCTGGGCATCGCGGGCTGTTTGAACTTCTTGCCCTTGAGCTGCATGTGGTCGAAGGCTCGCCACTTCATCTCGTCATCAAGCATCCGGAGCACGCCACCGATATGGTCGCGGTCGATGTGTGAGACATAAACGACGTCGATTTCCTTTTGCGCCGCCCTGAGTTCGGAGAGTGGGGTCGCGATGAATTCGTCATAGGCGTCCGGTAGGCCGGCATCGGCCAACAGACGCCGGTCATCGCTCGAGGTCAGTAACAGGCAGTCGCCGCTGGCGGCAGGGGAAACTTCGATCTGCATCAACTTTTGCCCTTCATTCGCTTCTGAAGACTGTCGGTCAGGTCATCCACGGGCTGGACCATTCTCACCACCTCCCGCAGGCACGCGCCCGGATCAATGACACCGAAACCAGAGCCGTTTTGCCATTCGTAGCCGGAACCCGGAAGCGGTTGTGAAGTGCGTTGGATGACCCCACCGATCTGGGCGGCAGTGAGTTGCGGGTTTAGCGAGAGCATCAGCCCGGCAACGCCCGAGACATAGGGGCTTGCCATACTGGTACCTGTCATTTCAATCCACTTGTTTTGCGAATCGAAACCGCAGGCCGCGACGATCCCAGTGCCCGGCGCCGCAATCTCTGGCTTCATCCTCCCATCGCGGGTCGGCCCTTGGCTCGAGGACGCGTTGAGCAGTTCCCGCGCCTCATCGAGATTGGCTACGCCGATGACCCGCGGACCGCATGCCAACGAACTCAGCGTCGAATGGTCGACGAAGGTATCCGGTCCAAAGAACGAGGGTAACCGCCACTGCGTGCGTACCCGACCGCGTGACGGGTCGTCCCGCTCGATCCACGCATCGTAGGCTCCGTTACGCACCACCTTGCCGGTAAGCTGCACCTTCCAGCCGCCGGCTGTAATCCCCACGATTGGCTCGCCCATATAGGGACTGAGATAGATCGAAATACGGTTATCCCCATTTTTGGGGTCACTCAGGACGTTGTAGATCGAAACGACTGTGCGATCGGCCAGCAGCAGGTTCTCCACCCTCTGGCCGGGAGAGACCGGCCCGATGCGAATGCCGTTAGGGGTAAAGAGCTCAACGTCGAATTCATCCTGTGCGCTGTACCAGATTTCGAGCTCATTCTCGGAAACGTCTTCGACACCGTTGCCAACCACGAGCCATTCCAGATCGCGCCGCAGCGCCGCCGCTGGGATTCGACCGCTGGAATGCACCCGCCCAGACCAGATGCCGGTATCGCCTTCGAATTCCAGCGCATCCTGTCCGGAGTTCCCGGCCGCGACGCAAATCGACCGGCCCGGCTCGGTCATCGATGCGTCGATCCAGCGTGAAAGAAGCTCCGAGCCATCGTGTGCGCCGCCATTGGTGCCGAGGCTGATATTGATCGAAATCGCCTCGATATCCTTGTCAGCCTCCGCCAACGCGAAGAGATACGCCAGACCGTCGACAAGGCAGGTCGTGTCGTAGAACGATTTGCGACGATCGTTGTCAGCGTCGGGGAGCGACAGGAGAACAGCGGCGATCTTTGCCCTTTTGCAGAGACCGGAGCGGCCCGCAGCGATGCTTGCAACATGGGTTGCATGAGAACCGCGGATTTGCTGTGACTGCGGCGCAAGATCGTAGGGTGATACCCGCGCCGCCTTGGCTTCTTTCAGCGCAAAGGCGATGTGCTCGGCCGTGATTTCAGACCCGCGGCTTTGGGCTTTGCTTGCCTTCCCCTCGCTGACGGCGAGTTGCGGTGGGTCGAAAGCATCACCGCCTTGATCCCAGATGCGGATGATACGTGAATTGCCGGCATCGTCCATGAAGTCTTCGTGGGCGAAATCAATGCCACCTACGTCGATTATCCCGATTAACACGTTCTTGCCAATGTCATCGATCGTTCGGTTCTTGCCGGCGACGCCGACTGTGCCGCTATTGTAGAGAACGTAGCGGTCGGCGGATGGTTGGCTGGGGGTGTTGGCGCCAATCTGAGGGTCCGGCGCCCGCAGCGTCTCGGCGAGCTCGATGGATTGCACCACGGGATCCGAGTCGAGCTTTTGGAGGTCCGCGATGCTTACGGTGGCTGTGCCGACACGGCCGTTGCGGCGTGTGACAAGATCAGGAGATTTAGCGCTCTCGCGATTCAGAAGGACAAAGACGCTGACCTCGACATCCTTCGGCAGGTCCTTCTGTTTCGGGCCGCGGGCGATTGCATCGATCTCACGCTTCAGTTGCTTGACGCTGTCGTCGGTCGTCAAGCTGACGATATCAGGCACTTTCAGTTTCTGCGCCGCCGGTTTGAGCCGCACTGCACCGTTCTGTTGTGCTCGCACTGCGTTTACATTGGAATCGCCGTTTGCCACGCAACGCAGACGGCTATTGAGTTTGCGCATGCGATCAAGTGGATTGGCCATCTCAGTTCAAGGTCCTTTTTCGATCCGAGGATTCTATTGCGACAAGCACTTTCTGAAGTGGACACACAGTTCTAGAAATCGGCCCATCGGCGCCATGAGATACTGAAGTCGCACGTGAGCGTTTGTGGCGCGTGACGCTTCAATCCGTTGGCAAATCACTCCACACGAACCAAGCGAGCTAGTTCAACCGGGTAGGCAGATTGAACTGCGTCGGACTGAGGTCCAGTTTCTGTTCAAAAACCTTGAGATCGGTAGGCTCCAGCACCATGCCACCTGAAACATCGCCTCCCTGCGGAAGGGCGCTACCTTGGATGTCTGAAAAGCTGGGAATCTTATTCTCCGGCCAATCGTCTATGGCGTCGAGCTGGATGCGCTTCGGTTCAAGGACAACACCAAGTGAATTCGGATCTAGCCGATATGCTGACGTCGCGAAAATCTCGCGGGTATTCGCAGCGTTTCTTTCAATGCTTTCAATCGAGGCGGAGACCGTTCCGGTCGGCAGAACGTCGAGCGTTGCCCCGTCCGACGTCTTGAGATTACGAGCGATTGCATTGAATTTTCCAACTGCGACAGCCAAAGTTTCTGGATTTTCGAGATTAACGCCCGGTGTGGCAACCGTCGCCGTGACAACTATGGGAACTGAAGTGCATAGACTGCCGGTGGGTCCAGCGTGGCATTGCAGTTCGTTCACGACCTTTGTTTCCAGAGTCCAGTCTGGTCCGTACGTCGCGACCGCCCAGTACATTGCCTTTGCTTTCCATTCCGCCACTCCGTTGGCCCGCATGCCATAGTAGAAGTTCCGGTGCGTGTCGTGAGCTGTGCGATTTTGCTTCGTGCAAAAATAATCATGAATGATGGATGCCTTCAGATAAGGCCCTTCGAATGGCCCTCCAATAATCGACCAGAAGGCCTGTGGAATAGATGCGCCATCTACTTTTTCACCGGCGGGAACGTCCCATTTGAGGCCATTCGGGTCATCGAAGCTGAAGTTGTTTGACAATTCAAATAAGGGTCGCGGATCAGCGTCTATGAACTGACCCGACGGTCCGCTCGAGAAATTGCCGAAGAACTCAGCCGCGTTGATTTCGATCGCGCTGCAACAAAGGAGAGCCGCGGCCAATAGTACGCGCTTAAAGGAACTGTCCGAACTACCGCTTTTAGCTAAAAGGTCACGTTGCATGTTTGAAACCCTCCCCAGTCTCAGCTCCGCAAAGTCCGAGCATGTCCCCCCAGAAAATAACCCATGATTGCAAATTCTATCGATGGCGTCAAAGAGCGTCAGGAGGTTGGATGGTTGATGCGCGCTTCTCACTTTCCGGAGGGGTACCAGCGCCAGGCGGTCCGACGATTGCGCCGCCCCAGCTGTCATCCAAGCTCTGCTATACGAAATCGGGGGAAAGCACCATGGTGAGCCTTTGCAACGGCCCGTTCAAGGTCGCCGAAACCACCGAATCCATTGCGTTGGCGCGCGGAATTCTACCCTGAGGCTGATAGCCGCCGCAGACGTTCGTTCGCTTCTGGCCCATCGGCAATCTGGTGACCGCGCGTTGGAACGCAGGCTGAGGGTGCTTGCGATCAACAACCCAAGAGCGGTAGCTGCGTGAACTGCGAGATTGTAAACCTTGCTCGCGAGGTTGGCTGAAATTGCACCCCCCAACCAACAAGGTTGATCTGCCGATCGTGCCGTGTTTTGAAGTAGGAAAATTGGCGGCGGGGCTTTGACAACAGGAATGGCAGAACAGTTTGACATGTTTTCGGAGCAAGCTCCGCGCGACCATGTGGTCACGCGTGGCTCCTCCAACTCTGTCAAACCCGACAAGCATGCCATCACCATGACTGAAGAGGACATGGTCCGACATCTGTCGGAGACAGGTCGATATCGGATCCTGCAGAAACTTATGCCGCGCGCAATCGCTCCCATCGCCCGGCCAGCGTACCCCCTCAAGGGCATCATTCTCGACACCGAGACCACGGGGCTCAACGCTCGCAAGGATGAGATCATCGAGATTGGCGCGATCGCTTTCACCTTCGATGCGACAGGAAGCATTGGTGACGTGACTGGCATCTATGGTGGGCTTCAACAGCCGAGCGTTTCGATTCCCACTGAGATCACCAGGCTCACCGGGATCACAGATGGTATGGTGGCCGGGCAGTCAATTGACACGGCGGCGTTGCAGGCGCTGATTGGGCCGGCCGATCTGCTGATCGCCCACAATGCCAGTTTCGACCGCCCATTCTGCGAGGTGTTTTCTCATCTGTTTTCCGGCAAGGCTTGGGCTTGCTCAAACTCCGAGATCGACTGGTCGTTGCGGGGATATGAAGGCACCAAGCTCGGATATCTGATCGGGCAAGCAGGATATTTTCATGAGGGTCATCGTGCGGTCGACGATTGCTTTGCACTTCTGGAGGTCCTGGCTCGAGAAATCGACGGACCGGCTTCCACCGCTTTCGCCGAGCTCTATGAAGCAAGCCAGAGGTCACGTGTGCGGATCTTTGCGGAGAACAGCCCCTTCGACATGAAGGACGACCTGAAGGCGCGAGGCTATCGCTGGTCCGACGCAAGCGACGGCCGTCCCAAATCCTGGTGGATCGAGGTTGGGGAAGAAGCGCTCGATGATGAGCTCCGCTATCTCAGAACCGAAATCTACCGCTATCCAGACGCCGATCCACCAATCAAACGCCTCACTGCCTTCGACCGGTTCCGGGCCTGATCGCTCCCTTCAGCCCATCTTCTGATCGTCCCCATGCTTTGAGCGCATGGCCGACCTGAGACCTTGTGCCTTATCGACGGGCGGGCAAGGGCCTATATGCCAATCATCGAAACGACGTTGGAACCGAAGCATGGTTGCTGGCGTCAAGAGACCTCACGAAAGGGGATCATCATGAACGTAGCACGCTCTTTCAATAACTGGCGCAAGTATCGTCAGACCGTCACCGAACTCGGCCGCATGAGCTCGCGCGAACTGCAGGACCTCGGTATCGATCGCGCCGACATCCACAGCCTTGCTCGCCAGTCGGTCGCTCGCTAAGCGGTTGTTTCCAAGCCAACCTGATTGACGCTACGCCCGCTGATGACGCGGGCGTTTTTGTGTCTGGCCTGCCACTAAGCCCTGAGCTGGAGATTTCTTTGGTCAGGAAGAGGCCGTGCATTTTCCGCATAGCTGCACTGCAGCAAAGTCTATTTAATGTGCGGCGAGAATGGGTATCCTGGTTTTCATCGAAGCGATGCACCTCCTCCCGCAGAGCTTCGAATTTCAGACGGCCCACTCCTCCTCCCAGGGACGTCTGTAGGAACAGCGACACTCCTCCTCCCAGTCGCTGTTCGGTTCTTTTCGAAAAGCCTGCCGCACCTCCTCCCGCGGCAGGCTTTTTCGTTTTCAGGCTCGGCGGGATCAAAGTCCCAGATCGAGTTGCGGTTCTTGCCCGCTTTCTTCGGTGTTGAGCGATGACAGGGTGATCCCTAAGAGCCGCACCGGACGTTTGAACGGGAACACCGAGGCGAGCAGGGTCTCTGCAATCTCCAGCATCTGGTCGACGTCGGAAACGGCTCCGGACACGGTCCTGCTGCGTGTCGCCTGACTGAAATCCGAGTATTTGATTTTGACGGTGATCGTCTTTCCCGTGATGTCATAGGCCCCGCAATACCGCCAGGCCTTCTCGGCCAACGGTCGGAGCTCGGCTTTGGCCAGGTCGAGATTGTCGATATCCTCGACGAACGTATCCTCGGTGCCGACGGATTTTCGGATGCGGTCAGGCCGGACCTGGCGCTCATCGATGCCCCGCGCGATGCCATAAAAATAAGCACCGGACTTTCCAAAATGCTCCTGCAGGAAGGCGAGCGACTTCGATTTCAAATCGAGCCCGGTTTCGATCCCGTATTTGCGCATGCGCTCAGCCGTCGCCGGCCCGACGCCATGGAATTTCTTGACGGGCAAGGCTTCGACAAAGCCTGGTCCGCTCTTCGGTGTGATGACGGCCTGGCCATTGGGTTTGTTCAAGTCGCTGGCCATTTTCGCGAGGAACTTGTTGTAGGAGATGCCGGCCGAAGCGTTGAGCCCGGTGACCTGCTTGATCTTCGCACGGATCTCCAGCGCAATCTCGGTGGCGATTTCCATGCCCTTCAGATTTTCCGTCACATCCAGATAGGCTTCGTCCAGCGATAGCGGCTCGATCAGCGGCGTATATTCGGCGAAGATTTCGCGGATTTGCTGGGAAACCGCCTTATAGACGTCGACGCGCGGCGGCACGAAAATCAGCTCCGGGCATTTCCGTTTTGCGGTGACCGACGGCATGGCCGAATGGACACCAAAGGCACGCGCCTCATAGCTTGCGGCGGCCACCACGCCGCGTGCTGCGGATCCGCCGACGGCGAGTGGCTTACCACGAAGTTCCGGGTTATCGCGCTGCTCGACCGACGCGTAAAAGGCATCCATGTCCACATGGACGATTTTGCGGATCGGCGTTGGCGTTTACCTCGAAGCTGACCTTGTCACCTTCTCTGAGCGAACCGCCTTGCTGCAAAGCGGACACGTGAACGAACACGTCCGTTCCACCATTCTCTGGGGTAATGAGGCCAAATCCCTTATCACCGTTGAAAAATTTGACAGTACCGGTCGCCATCTCAGTTCCTCTTCAGTCTTTGCGGCATGTTCACGCGCGAAACGAACCTAAGCGGGAGCAATTGCCAATCAACGGATGAACCTCGTCTATGAGAAGGCGCGGACTCTTTTGCCGCGCGGGACGAAGCTTTGCATAGCAGTTTGCGTTTGTTTGCTGCGCAGTACATATAGACATTTCCGCGGATATGCGGCATAAGAGTTATATTTGCTGCGCAGGGAATATCTATGGAAGAGTCCGTAGCCTTCGATATGTTGAGTGAGTTGACGGCCAGCCTCACGGAGGCAGGCGGGGAAATCACGTCCGAGCCCATGTCTGAGTCGCAGATGGGAAACTCTCACGCAGATTTCCTTATAGATGCGCGATTTTTTGATGCGCCTCTCAAACTTGTTGTCGAGGTCAAAAGATCAGCTTTTCCAAGAGACGTCAGGGAAGCAATCTGGCAGCTGAAGAAATACATTGCCGCCATGCCGCCATGCAATTCCAGAGTTCTCCCCCTATTGATGGCCGATACCATTTCCCCAGGCGCACGCGCACTCCTGCGCGAGGAGAAGATCGGTTATTTCGATCGTAGCGGCAGTCTCTATCTTTCGGCCGACAATCTCTTTGTTCTCGTCGAAAAGCCAGCCTCGAAGCAGCAGGCTCGATCGCTCAACAATCTGTTCGTTGGAAGTCGCGCAAAGGCCCTCCATGCCGTCTGGACATTTAAGGACCAATGGTTCGGTGTGCATGAACTGGCCGAGCGGGCATCCGTATCTCCCACAACTGCATCCCAGGTTCTTATCGAACTAGAGCGCCGCGAATGGGTGAGCTCCAAGGGTGCCGGTCCATCGAAGGAAAGGATACTCTCCAATCCCCGCGCGCTGCTTGACGAGTGGTCTTCCTATGTCGCTTCGATCAAGCCGAAGCCGCTCCGCTCGTACTATATGCGGATGACCAATATCGATGAGGCGATCCGTGAGATTGACCGCATCTGCGATGAGACGGGAGTTCGCTACGAAATTTCCGGGCTCATGGCCGGGCAGATCCATGCACCGCACCTCTCGAAGATATCCCAAATCCATTGCCGCATCGATCATGGCGGCGAAAGCCTTCTTCGAAAACTGGGAGCAAAGGCTGTCAAAGAGGGCTGGAATCTGGGAGTTATAGACTCTAATCCACGCCACGACTTTCTGTTTCGCCAACGGGTCGGTCATGTCTGGGTCACAGATCCACTTCAAACCTACCTCGATCTCCTGCAGCTTGACAGCGGTCGCTCAAAGGAACTGGCCGACCATCTTCGGCTGACAAAACTCGCGGTACCCGAATGACAAAGCCCCAGATACTGACTGAATACAGTGCCGATGTTACCCGCGACTGCGAGCGCGTCCTGGTTACGCTCTTCAGCGGCCTCGGCCCCTGGCGTGATTCCGTCTTTCTGGTCGGTGGGCTTGCACCGCGCTACATCGTCACCAAGAGGCCGCCTGACGTCCCGCCTCATGCAGGAACCGGTGATATCGATGTTGTCGTCGATCTGTCGATCCTCGCCGACACAGAGGCATACCGGACGCTCGAGCAGAACCTCAAAAAAATGGGTTTCGAGCGTGCGCAAAATGACAAGGGCAATAAGGTCAACTGGCGTTGGCAGACCATGACCGAGCACGGCATTCTCGTCATTCTGGAGTTCTTGGCAGACGATCCGAAGCTCCGGGGTGGCGCATTGCAGGAACTGCCGACGGAAGGAAATGTTTCTGCGGTGAATATCCCTCACGCGTCGCTCGTGTTCGGGCACCACGATCGGATGGAAGTCACCGCTGATCTGTTGGGTGAAAAAGGCCGCTCGACAGAATCCATCCCCTACGCCGATATCGTGGCATTCACATGCCTCAAGGCGTTTGCCTTTGATCACCGGCGTGAGCGCAAAGATGCGCACGATCTCGTCTACTGCCTCGAACACGGAGAAGGCGGGCTCGCCGGCGCAATCGCCAAATTCCAAGAGGCTCTGAAAGGCAACGATCGGGAGGTCATCGAACGTGCCCTGACGCTTTTGCTCACCCGCTTTTGTGATCCGGCGCCAGACGAAGGCTACCTGCGCGAAGGCAACGTTGCCGTGGCGCAGTTCGAAATTGAAGGTGCTGCAGACGACACGGAAATCAGAGAAGCCCGGATTTTGCGCCAGCGTGCCGTCAATGACATCATGCTCGAGTTTTTAAGCGCGCTTGGTATTGCGTTCAAGTGATGCTCGGAGCGCGGGCCGCAGGCGGTGAACTCGACGTCGAGCATCATCGCCCTCCGGCCAACGCGGCCAGAAAGCGCAGGATTTTTCCGCACCACAAATGGCCGAACACGGCCAAGACGACGAGGCAAGTGCCATTATATGTGCGGCTACCGCGCGACTCCATCAAGCAAGAAAGCATCAGTTGCCCGAGCTGCTTCCACTGGCGCAATGGTTTAACGCAATCTTGGATCGACCGCGCCAGGGTAGGCGCGTCTTTGAACGGAGGCACCGTAGTCGGTAGTCAATATGGTCGCTGCTCCGCTGGCCTATGCGAGTATTCCGACTGTTGCGACTTGTCACAAAGCATCGCGAAAGGCGCACCTAAACATACCACTTACTGGATCAGGCGCACGTCACTTGTAACCGGCAGCGTCCCCGGGGTAACGCTGAGCGCAACAAGCTGGGCGAGGATCGAAAAGACTTGTTTGGTGTTTTCGGCGCCCCTCTCTGGGACGCAATAAGCCGAGCCACGGTAGACTGTGGCGGCAAAGCAGTTGTGCGATCGTCCCCGAGTGACTTTGATAATCGATGTGTCGGTCGCCCGCCGAAGGGCCTCCTCCGTCTGGAGCCTGAAGGCATTGGGGTTGGATCGCATCAATGCTCCAAGATAACGAAAGACAGCAAAAGGCGAGCGCAGGGAAATGGAGAAGGTGAAGGAAGCTTCACCTTCTATATCGTTGTGAAACCTTACTACGAGGTCCTTCGGCGTCGCGCCCGTGCCCGACCAGTTCGCGCTGCAGATCTGGCCAGGGCCCTGACGGACTAGGTTGCGCTTGAAGGCGTCGTCGCTGTGTTCGGGTCGGCCCCTGATTTCATAATCACGATCGATGCCAACTTCTGGATGTCTGCAAGCGACGCTCAGGCCCGCGCCCTCATGGAGCATGAGCTATCGCACTGCGCGCAGGAGCTCGACGACTTCGGAGCCCCGAAGTTCCGCAAGCGTCGGATTCACCCGAAGCCGCGCACAACGCCAGGGTCGCAGAAGCCCAAAACAGCCTATTTTTGCGCCATTACGATGACCCGCTGGCAATAAATTTCATTTTTTTATGGACATCGAGCGTATATCCACCTACATAACGTTCAACGCCTCCGCCGAAGCGCTGGTTTCGAATGGAATATGAAGCGCCGAACGCAGACGTTACTGTCGATGATTGCCATTATGGCAGAGCCATACTTGGATGGCCAGATACGTGATTAAATCAATAGCGCTTTTCTACATTGAAAACACAACCGACACTTGGAAATGCACAGAAAATACTGTCGTCTCGACAAGCATCGGCTAAAAAAGGAGAATGCCTAGCCTCTTGAGCTCGGCGCCCAAATTATATGAATTCTGCAACTGAAAAAGACGCGCCGACACAATCGGCAACGACCAAGATCAGCCTCAAGAACATCTACAAAGTCTTCGGCGAGCATCCGAAAAAAGCCTTCGCACTACTGCGGGCCGGAAAGACCAAGTCTGAAATTCATGCAGCAACGGGCTGCTCGATCGGCGTCAACGACGCCAGTTTCGATATTCGTGCCGGCGAGATATTCGTGATCATGGGCCTGTCGGGCTCCGGCAAATCAACGCTGCTGCGCCTTCTCAACCGACTGATCGAACCGAGTTCCGGATCGATCGAGATCGATGGCCGCGACATCACCGGCATGTCGCGCAGCGAGCTGATCGCGCTTCGCCGCCGCGACATCAGCATGGTCTTCCAATCCGTTGCACTGCTGCCGAACCGCACGGTCCTCAACAACGCCGCCTTCGGTCTCGAAGTCGCCGGTGTCGGCGAGGCCGGCCGCACGCAGAAGGCACTGGCGGCGCTGAAGGCCGTCGGCCTCGATGGCTATGCCGACAGCCGCCCGGACCAGCTCTCCGGTGGCATGAAGCAGCGCGTCGGCCTTGCCCGCGCACTGGCCAGCGAGCCGACGATCCTGCTGATGGACGAAGCCTTCTCGGCCCTCGACCCGCTGATCCGCACGGAAATGCAGGACGAACTGGTTCGCCTGCAGTCGGAACACAGCCGCACCATCGTTTTCGTCAGCCACGATCTCGACGAGGCGATGCGCATCGGCGACCGGATCTGCATCATGCAGAACGGCAATGTCGTGCAGGTCGGCACGCCCGACGAAATCGTCACCCAGCCGGCCAACGACTATGTTCGCTCGTTCTTCCGCAATGTCGATGTCGCCCATGTCTTCAAGGCCGGCGATGTTGCCCGCAAGTCGCAGGTGACGATCATCGAGCGCGAAGGCGTGTCCGCTGCCGCAGCGCTCGAGCGAATGAAGAACTACGATCGTGAATACGCGATCATCCTCGGCCGCGACAAGACCTATCACGGCATGATCAGCCAAACTTCGCTGATCGAGAAGATGCGGGCCAAGGCAGCCGACCCCTATCGCGGCGCTTTCCTGACCGAGATCCAGGCCATTCCGGCTTCCGAGCCTTTGTCGAACGTGCTCGGCAAGGTCGCCGCTAGCCCATGGCCGGTACCCGTCGTCTGCGATCGCAACCGCTATATCGGCTCCATCAGCAAGTCGGCGCTGCTCGAAACGCTCGATCGCGCCAGCTGACCCCAAACACATCGGATATACTATGAACTTCGATATCGGAAACGGCATCGACGCTGCCGTCAATTACGTCCTCGACAATTTCTCACCGCTGCTGGACGCCATCGCCGCGACCATCGGCTTCGTCACGGATGGCATCCAGAATGCCCTGCTGGCTATCCCCATGCCTGTCGGCATCGCGATCTTCGTGATCCTGTCGCTCTGGCGTGTCGGCATCGGCTTTGCGGTGTTCACCGCGCTCGGCCTGCTGCTCGTCAATCACATCGCCCTCTGGGGCCTGATGATGGAGACACTATCGCTGGTGATCGCCTCGACGCTGATCGCCATGCTGGTCGGCCTGCCGCTCGGCATCTCCATGGCGCGCAAGGATTCCGTCGCCGCCTTCGTGCGCCCTGTTCTGGACCTGATGCAGACCATGCCGGCCTTCGTCTACCTGATCCCGGCCGCGATGTTCTTCGGCCTCGGTGCCGTACCCGGCGCGATCGCCACGGTGATCTTCTCGATGCCACCGGTGGCCCGCCTCACCAATCTCGGCATCCGCCAGGTGGATGGCGAATTCATCGAGGCCGGCAATGCCTTCGGCTGCACCGCTACGCAGTTGCTCTTCAAGGTGCAGTTGCCGAATGCCCTGCCCTCGATCATGGCCGGCATCAACCAGACGATCATGTTGTCGCTGTCGATGGTGGTGATCGCCTCGATGATCGGTGCCGGTGGCATCGGCAACACGGTACTGACGGGCATCCAGCGTCTCGATGTCGGCACCGGCTTCGAAGGCGGTATCGCCGTTGTCATCCTGGCCGTCATTCTCGACCGGATCACCCAGAGCCTCGGAAAACCCCGCGCCGCCTTCTGGCTGGGACTGTTCCGCAAGACCGAGCGCGAGGAACTGGCGACCGCTACCGCCTGACCCCCGCGTCAGACCAATGCGGGCAACGACCCGTCTAATGCGAACCTTCACAAAAGGAGCACATGTGTTCAAAACACTCGCAACCCTCGGCCTCGCCGCCGCCCTTCTCGTTGGCACCGTCACAGCGACCATGGCTGCGGATGCCAAGCCGGTGAAGATCGGCTGGGCCGCATGGTCCGACGCCGAATTCGTCACTAAGCTCGCTGCCAGGCTGATCGAGACCAAGCTCAACCAGAAGGTCGAGCTTGTGCAGGCAGACGTGGCGCCGCTCTACCAGGGTGTAGGCCGCGGCGATCTCGATGCGATGATGATGGCCTGGCTGCCGCAGACCCATGCGGACTATTATGCCAAGGTCAAGGAGAAGGTCGAGACGCTCGGCACCGTCTATGACGGCGCCAAGCTCGGCTGGGTCGTCCCGGACTACATTCCCGCAGACCAGATCGGCTCGATCGAGGATCTCAAGAAGGAAGACGTCCAGAAGAAGCTCTCCGGCACCATCCAGGGCATCGACCCCGGCGCCGGCCTAACGCGCCTGTCGGAGAAGGCCGAGAAGGATTACGGGCTGGGCAGCTACAAGCTGCAGATCTCCAGCGAAGCCGGCATGCTGACCACCGTCGATCGCGCCGTGCGCGGCGAAAAGTGGTTCGTGGCCACCGCCTGGAGCCCGCACTGGATGTTCGGCAAGCACCAGCTGCGCTACCTCGACGACCCGAAAAAGTCGCTGGGTGAAGCCGAGCACGTCGACATTCTGGCGCGCAAGGACTTCAAGTCGGAATATCCCAAGGTTGCCGACTTCCTGTCGCGCATGAAGCTGCCGATTCCCGATCTGGAAGCGGCGATGTTTACCGCGCAGCAGAGCTCCTATGATGACGCAGTCGACAAGTACATTGCCGACCACCCCGACCAGGTGAAGAGCTGGATCGGCGAGGAAGGCTGATCTCCGACATCATGCTCCCCAGCGCCATCGTGCTGGTGAGCATCTTCGCAAGATCGAGCAGGAGCGACAGTTGTATATCGACAGCCCGGACACGTTCTACACGACTGACGACACCATCGGCGGCCGGATATCGCTGGCGCGCGACGCGAACGGCCTGTCGGTCGAAGCCGCCGCCCTCGCAATCGGCATCGCGGCAGGCACCTGGATCGACTGGGAAAACGATCGTGACGCTCCCTTCCCCGACCGCCTCGTGATGATTGCCGAAGCGCTCGGGGTCAGCCTGGCGTGGCTCGTCAGCGGACGTGGCGAAGGGCCAACCTGGATCACCAGTGACAACGCTTCTGCCTTTCGTCCGGACTGACGGCCAACGGTCGCGCCAAACGATTTCAGCAGGACAAGGAACGACATCGATGGATACCAGCACAATCACATCCGAACTGACGCAGAGCATACCTGGGGCGCCGGCCCTGGAAGCAGGATCGACAACCGGCCAGCCGATCGATCTCTCCGCCATGCACGCCCTCTATTCGGATATGGGATGGCTGATCGCCGAGCGTTTTTCATCGCTTGAAGACCGCCAGAGGGTATTCGAGCTGATCGAGCTCGGCATGCGAAGCGGTGACCCCAAACTGAAGCATGCGGTATCGACCGGCTTGATCGAAGCGATGATTTCCCGCACCGGCGCGCAGCCGGCGAGGTGGCGACAGATCTCGGCGGAGCTCGGACCGTTGTCCGTTGCCTATATCCACGGATAGCTTTTTCCCCTGCCAAGTTCCGCCCATCTCGGCCGGCATCAGCGTGGATCGCAGATGCCGGCCTGTTCGTCTTCGGCCAGCCCCCTTCCTCGTGGCGTTGTTGCGTGGATCACCCGGCGACTGATATTGAGCGGTTGTTTTCAGTCTCCTGATCCGGATTTCGACGATGCCGCACACGTTCGATGCCGATCGGCGGGACAAGATTGCCAAGCAGAAATATCAAGTGACGAATTGGCCGGCATATATTGAAAGCCTGCGTCAACGTGGTGATTTGACCATCTGGGTGAAGGATGAGGCCCTGTCTTTATGGACGGCGCGGAGGCGGACATCGCGGGGTGGTCAGCCGAAATACTCGGATCTGGCGATTACGTTGTGCTTGACCCTGCGCGTCGTCTACGGGCTGGCGCTACGCCAGACCCAAGGCTTGATGCGCAGTGTCGCGGCGCTGATGGGGTTCGATATTGCCGTGCCTGACTTCTCCACCCTGTCTCGCCGGAGCAAAGGGCTGGCGTTGCCGTCGACAAAGTCCCGACCCGCAACATCAGGTCCGGTCCATCTGGTTGTCGACAGCAGCGGCTTGAAGGTCTTCGGCGAGGGCGAGTGGCTGGAAAACAAGCACAAAACCAAGGCCAAACGCAAAAGATGGCGCAAACTGCACCTTGGTCTCAATCTTGTCAGTGGTGAGATTGTTTGTTCCGATCTGACCGCGGATGATGTCGGCGATCCGACAGCGTTACTAGGACTTCTGGACCAGATCGGTGGCCCCGTCGAGAAGTTCATTGCCGACGGCGCCTATGATGGAACGCCAACCCGAGATCTTCTGGCGACACGCTTTGGTGAGATCGTGGAGGTCATTATCCCACCTCCCAAGACTGCCGTTGCCAGCCCTCAATCGGTGCTGGTTCCATCTGTCCGCGATCGCCATATTGCAGAAATCCAGACCAAAGGGCGGATGGCATGGCAGAAATCCACCGGCTACAACAAGCGCGGTCGCGCTGAGACCCAGATGGGTCGACGGAAGGCTGTGATCGGGCCCAAACTCAAAGCCCGAAATTTTGACAATCAGAAGACTGAAGCGAAGATTGGCGTCCGTGTTCTTAACAGGATGACAGAACTTGGCCGGCCCAAGTTCGAGCGCGTTGCATGAAAAATGCAGTGGATAGGGTTGCCTTGTCCAAAGTCTGATCCATGCAACAGTGCTGTTGGTGGGAGCCCAGGCACGTGATATTGCGGCACGGTGACAAATGCCCGATGTCACCGCATTTATTCTTCCACCAACCGCAACACTGGCGGGGCTCCACATGCGCGGAACGCCTTTAGGTCGACTTGAACCATCGGGCCACGCGGCGTGTGCATGGTGAGGGTGCTGATATCGACATCAATACCGGATTTGTGTACGTCGCGGATGGCGTCGTTCATTTGTTGAAGGGCTGCGCCTAGTCTTTCCTCAGCATGCTTCTGTCTTGCGAGGTGAGATGTCATGGTTGTCCTGATCGTTTGCTGTTCGCTTTCCGCTTATGCGGGTAGCTTTTTGGTCCGCGCTGGGGTTATCTCATCCCTGGGGAAACGTGCGCGGATCCACGGAAGTTTTTCGTTATAACAGTCGAGAAGACAGCCTCATCCGACACTATTCGTTTTCACTGTCGGATCGACTGGAGATCGAACTGCGGAGGCGTGATCATAATCGGCTCGGCTTGCCATTCAGCTATGTTTAACGCGATACCCGGGCCGGTTAACCTGACGGTGCCAATCACCCGTCCTTGTAGTAATAGCTATAGCCGTTGAGCGCCGGGGCGCCGCCGAGATGGGCGTACAGCACCTTCGAGCCCTCGGGGAAGAAGCCCTTGCGTGCGAGATCGATCATCCCCTGCATCGACTTTCCCTCATAGACTGGGTCGGTAATCATCGCCTCGGTGCGCGCCGCGAGCCGGATCGCCTCGTTGGTCTCCTCCGAGGGCACTCCATAGGCGGGATAGGCGTAGTCGGGGTTGATGACGATCTCGTCTTCACGCACCGACCGACCAAGGTTCACGAGTTCCGAGGTCGCATCGACGATCTTCCGCACCTGATCCCGCGTCTGCTGGAGGGTGCCCGAGGCATCGATGCCAATCACCCGGTCGGCCCTGTCTAGTGCGGCAAAGCCGACGATCATTCCGCCCTGGGTTGAACCGGTGACAACGCAGACGATGATATAGTCGAAGATGAAGCCGAGGTCCTTTTCCTGTGCCGCGACTTCCTCGGCGAAGCCGACATAGCCGAGGCCTCCGAACTTGTGTACCGAAGCGCCAGCCGGGATCGCGTAGGGCTTGCCGCCCGCATCCTCTACCGACTGAATCGCATCCTCCCAGCTCTTGCGGATGCCGATGTCGAACCCATCCTCGACCAGCCGGCTGTCGGCGCCCATCAGTTTCGTCATCAGGATATTGCCGACACGGTCATAGACCGCATCGTAGTGCGGTACCCATTTCTCCTGGATGACGACACACTTCATGCCGATCTTCGCCGCAGTCGCAGCCACCATGCGGGTATGATTCGACTGGACCCCACCGATCGACACCAGCGTATCCGCGCCGGAGGCGATCGCGTCGGGCACGATATATTCGAGCTTCCTGAGCTTATTGCCGCCCATGGCGAGGCCGGAATTGCAGTCGTCGCGCTTAGCATAGATGTCGACCTTGCCGCCCAGCGCCGCAGTCAGCCGCGGCAGGTGCTCGATCGGCGTTGGGCCGAAGGTGAGCGGGTAGCGTTCGAACTTTTCCAACAGTGACATCGATCAGGGCCTCCGTGCCGAATTTGTGGTCGAAGGCTAGTAGATATCGTTTGAAAGGTGCTCTCTAATTTTGCTTTAAAAGCTTTCTTTATCGGCGTAATTTTTCGGTGGTAGAATCCACTTCTTCAATAATACGAGGTAAAATGAAAGAGTCTTCCACAGAGGATTTCGATAGGATAGACCTCAAGATTTTGCGCGCCCTGCAATCGGAGGGCCGGCTCAGCAATGCCGATCTCGCCGAGCGCGTGAATGTCAGTGCTGCAACTTGCCACAGGCGAACTCAACGCCTCTTCGAGGAGGGCTACATTACCGGCGTGCGGGCGGAAGTCGCGCCGGGCGCCGTAGGCCTCGGCGCGATGGTCATGGTTGGCGTGGTACTGGATCGCTCCACGCCTGAGAGCTTTGGTGCCTTTGAGGGCGCGGTCATGGAGCTGAAGGAAGTACTGGACTGCAATTTGGTCGCCGGAGATTTCGATTATCTCCTGAAAATCCGCGTCCGCGACATGGCCGATTTCAACAAGCTCCACGGCCAGAAGCTGATCGCCCTCCCAGGCGTGCGCCAGACGCGCACCTTCTTCGTGATGAAGGAAGTCAAGGAGAACGCGAGGTTGCCCTTCTAGCGTCGTCGGCAGCTATTGTGGATGCAGCATCTATTGTCCGGTTCCGCGCAGACAGCGGATGTCAGGCGACTTTTTCTGACATCACCGGCCCCACGCTCTGTGCATCAAACATACGGTCTCACCGTTCACACGATGGAGGCACTCCATAGCGAGGTTATTTGTAGGTCTGCGATAGTTCAGTCTCCCGACCAAGCGGTACCAGCCGGGCAATCCACTCGGCGCCGTCGACGATCAGGTAGAACGGATCAAGCTTCAGGTGAACACCGCCTTTCCAATCACCGGCGTGGAGGGGACGGCCATGTCGCGTGGCTCCAGCACGCCAGCGTCAAAGGCCTGCTTGCCGGCGGCGATTGCCGCGGCAAAGGCGGCTGCCATCGCCGCGGGATCTCCGGCGCCGGCAACGGCGGTGTCGAGCAGAACCGCATCGAAACCGAGCTCCATGACCGCAGTTGCGTGCGACGGCCGGCCGATGCCGGCGTCGACGATCAGCGACACGTCGAGAGCGGGATCGAGATGCTCGGAATGAAGGAATGGGAAACAAAGGGCGTGAAGGTCGACCTAACTGATCTAATAAGGCGTCGCCGGTTCAGATCCTTTCAAGAGCAGGCATGGCGCATCGACTGATCACCTCAACCAGTACCCAAAGAGAACTAAGGTCGGTGGACTGCAATCACCACCGCGGTTACGCCTCTTCATCGCTTTGCCGGGATATGGCCCAGGACAGTCTCGATGATTTGAACGGCGTCGCCATCGCCATCTCCGCGCCAAGCGATGACCTGGTCTGGCCGAATGAGCACAAGCGGCTCGCGATAAATTGCCCGGAGTTGATCCTCTTTTATATCGACGACGGTAAGATCCATTCCGGCCATTCTAGCGGCTGTAACGAACTCGGTTCCTGGCGAGGAGGAGGGGCGAAGCCGCAGGAGGGTCCATTCAAACCCAAATCGGTCGAACAATGACGTTTGAGAATTCAACCAAATATGGGGCGCTCTGCCCCCCGGCGCGGCATTTGGAACGTAGACTTCCGGCAGGTCCGGAGCTCGTCCTTCCCCTTCGGCGAGGATTATCGGCGAATGGTCGTAGCGAGCGCCGAACGTCACGCCGGGTATGTTGAACTCGGACCGCCCATGGGCCTCCAGATAGGCGCCGGCTTCCCGTCGCAAATCCGATCCGAGATCCGAGTCCGCCTCGATGTCGGGTTTCGGGACGTAGTTTCCGATGGATTCGGCGAACGCCCGAGCGAAGCCGGTGTTTCGCACGGCCACCGGGCGTCGCTCCAGTTCATAGGTATCGAGAAGGAATGACGGTGCATTTCCTTTCACAACAGAAGCGAGTTTCCAACCTAGATTGACCGCGTCATCCACCGCCGTATTGTACCCCAAGCCACCGGCTGGCGTAAAAAGATGAACCGCGTCGCCTTGCGGCTTCGCGGACGTGAATGCTATGCGCCGGGTCTTCGCCAAAACCATCGGCGTAAGTCCGAATGACTACAGGAGCCGTTTCCAGACATCGTCGAAGCCATCGCAAACCATGCCTATTGGCGATGCTAAAGGGCACCCGCGGAGGGCTCTCGCGATGGAGATAGCGTTAGCTACCTCCCATCCGGGCGCGGTCAGCGGGCGAGGAGCGCGAGCGGTTTGAGTTTGCGTCTGTGGCATTGAATTTCTCTGCTACGAAATTGGCGATGGCCGCGGCTTCTATAAGCTGGAGGGTGTTCGGCGGCGGGACGATTCTATCGCCGAAGTCTAAGCCGACGCACTTCACGTCCGAGTGCATCGGGTCACAATCAAGCAGCTACGGCAAGAAGACGAGCACAGCGACTGAATCGGTCATCCGCCCGCGGTAAGGATAACCAAGAGACCTGAAAAATACCTCACCTGGGGTCGCCGTTAGGCTCTGACTCATTTTTGATGCAGTCGTAATGATGCTGTGTTGCTGGTTTCCACAAAGGAATCAGCATGATGAGCACGAAGCTCTGCGCTTCTGATTTGGTCCCGGCTGGCTTCAGTGCTGAACGCATTACGCGCGTCGGCGATGAGACCTGCATCCTGCTTTCCCGAACCGACGCAACGGCGGCTTGTCCAGCCTGCGGACGAATGTCTCGAACGGTCCGAAGTCGCTATTGTCGCCAGGTCGCGGACCTTCCCCTATCAGGAAGGCGCGTCAGACTTCTCGTGCGGACTCGGAGGTTCGCTTGTGATGCCGTGCTTTGTGGGAAACAGATATTCGCCGAGCGGTTTGGCGATGTATTGCCGCCTTATGCCAGACGAACCGGACGCCTCGAGCATGTTGTCCATCACTTGGCCCTCGCGCTTGGTGGACGCCCGGCGGCCCGTTTTGCCCAACGTCTAATGCTTCCCGTTAGCAACGACACCTTGCTACGCGTCATCCGCAGGCAAGGCCTTCCGCCATCAGCCCCACCCTCGGTGATTGGCATCGATGATTGGGCCTGGCGTCGCAATCATCGCTACGGCACGATCGTGTGTGATCTGGAACGGCGGCGGCCGGTCAGTCTGCTGCCGGAGGCTTGGCTGCGGCAGAACCCCCAAATCCAAATCGTTGCCCGCGACCGTGGCGGCGCTTACGGGCTGGCAGCTGCAAGGGCGTTGCCTGATGCCGTGCAGGTCGCTGATCGATGGCATTTGATGGAGAATGCCAGTCGTGCATTCCTGGACGCAGTCCGCAAATCGATGCGGCAAATCCGCAAGACGCTCGGCGCAACGCGCGTCGATCCGAAGCTGCTGACTGCGGCAGAACGCCTTCAATACGAAGGTTATCTCCGACGGGAACAGACCAACGCAGCCATCATGGCGCTGTCGAAGGACAGCATGACGATCAAGGAAATCGTGCGCCTCACCGGTCATAGCCGCGGCTTGGTCCGCCAGGTGCTCAGAGGACAACGAAACGATGTCTTTCGGTCCCGAGAAAGTTCGTTGGAAATGTATCTGGAATGGCTCGACGCACAATGGGCTGCCGGCAGACGGAACGGCACTGAACTATGGCGGCGGTTGAGAACGCAGGGCTTTCGCGGTTCGCGCCGAGTGTCGGAAGCGGGCCGACAAGGCGGACGCGGATACGTTGACCCGCACCTTCTCCGCCAGGACGATTGCTCGCCTCCTAACAACCAACAGAGACAACTTGACGAAATCCGAAACCGTCACCATCGCCGCGATCGAAAGCGGCGTCCCGCTGCTCATTGCGGCTCGCGATATCATTACCGACTTCCATGTGATGGTTCGGCGCAAAATGGAAAGCCAGCTCATGCCGTGGATCGACCGCGCCCGAGACAGTCTGGTCGCCTCCTTTGGCAACGGAGTAGTGAAAGACATTAAGGCGGTTCGAGCGGCGATCGCCTCACCATGGTCCAATGGGCAGACCGAAGGGCAGATCACCAAGCTCAAGCTGGTAAAACGCCAAATGTACGGACGCGGAAAGCTCGATCTTCTTCAAGCCCGGCTGATCGGTGCGACATGAAAGGGATGCATCAAATCTGCGTCAGAGCCGCCGTTTCATGCCGTTTGGCCTCGGTCCACGCCCTGCCGCTGCGCATTACGCCGACGTTCCAGTGATCGATTGGGCTCGATCGCAGCATGGCCTGATCGCGAATATAGCTGCATGCCTGCGCGCGCTGCTGAACGATGAGGATATCGCCGAGATGCCATCCGGTCTGTTCCGCAAGAAAACCGTCGCCCTCTGATTTTCCATCCGGCAGATGAACATCCACAAGCGGCGCCATATGTGATCGCCAGGACTGGAACTGTTCTTTCGGTGGCAGGTTATGCGTCGAAAATCGCAAGGGCACCAGCGCCGCCGCTCCAGGTGCGCCGGTCATTCCTGTCCCGCAGCGGGGTCATCTCCAGACTCCGTAACCATCCAATTCCTCCAGTGCATAAGCCGATCCGGGCTGCTGAAACTGAAGCAAACAATCGTTTTCGCGGCTGAACCGCGCAGCCATCGTACAAAAGCCGAATTGGCTAAAGCTTTACGTGCATAAGCTACTTATCATAATCCCTGGTGAGCAGAAATGGACGGACCGATAATTTTGAGGATGCGGCGATAACGACAATTGCGTCCTGTTCATATATCTAAATGAGTAGTGGTTAATTCCGAAGGAAGTTCGGAAATTCCAAAATACGCAGCTGCCGGTGCAATGTAGTTTCGGGGCGCCGGCAACATAAAACGATATTTATTCAAAACAAAACATGCACAAATAGGAGGATAGGTCGTGAACTATCGGAGAATTGTTCTTGCGCGCTTTGCGCAAGCGTTGGCTTGCAACAGGAATCATTCTACGTGCACCCGCTCAGGCGCCGGGAAGAATTCCACCGCCTATTGTGCAGATACATGCGAGACGCTCCTGATGCCGGACATCGGCAAATAATGGCGCGCGAGGGGTTGCGCGCAGCCGAGGCAATCTGTGTCGATGCGTAATGGCTTGAGGCTTGCATGCAACCCCTACCATATCCACCCATTGTCGAAATTGTTGACGCTGCCTTTCATATGGCAGAGCGGAGGCTAAGATGACCACGGCATGTGATGAGAAACATATCGAATTGAAGCCGATTTCGAACTGCAGACGAGAAGTCGAAGTCGCGATGGTGGAAATGCTCGTCAGTTTGCAGAAACGTGGATGGTCGGCTGCGGAATTGGCACTGGCGCTCGCAGATGCCTCCGAAGATCTCGTCATGCTGATTGCGACCAAAAGGCTTCGACCGAATTAGGTCGTGGTGACGATTTAACGGTTTGGGATTCCGCCAGAGGCGCAAATCAGATTCAAGGCTGACTTTTGGATATCGGCCGTGGATTGTGATGCGCTTCGGGATGACCAGTGGGAACGGATCAAGGATTGTGTGCCGGGCGGCACGAAGGGCAAACGCGGCCCGCGCACGAACAACCGGCTGTTCCTGGACGCGCTGTTGTGGGTGGCCCGTTCCGGCGGTCGCTGGCGTGACCTGCCCGAACGGCTCGGCGGGCACTGTAAACTTAACGCTGCGAAGACAAGATCTGGGAGTGAGGCTTTGGTTCATTCGGCGTGGCGCGATTTGGCGCCATGCTTGGATGGCAGTTGCTCGCAATTCTCGATGGTGGTGGATGGAATATCGTGGCGGGGAACGTTAAAGAGGTTGGCGATCGGGTCGTGTACGGAAACGAAACGCTGAAGGTGTCGCGCTGACTTGAAGCGCTTCATGATCCTCTCCCGCCGTCGGACGGGTTGATGAGAGGGTACTGTCACATTGATTGAGCGGTAAGGAAATTGAGGTAGCAGCGCACCCATGACCGTGAGTGCACCGACAAGGCGGCCAAGCGCCTGCTGACGCGACTTCTGAAGAAACAGGGCATGCCGCCAAAGCGTATGATCACCGACAAATTGCGCTCCTACGGGGCGGCCAAACGCCAGATCATGCCGAACGTGGAACACCGCTCGCATAAAGGCTTGAACAACCGGGCGGAGAATTCTCACCTGCCGTTGAGAAAACGGGAGCGAACGCGACAGGGTTTCCGGTCGGTTGGCTCATTGCAACAGTTCGTGTCGATCTTCTCCGCCGTCCGAAACCTCTTCGTCCCATCCCAGACCAACCGCTCCGCAGCACAAATTCGAACCCATCGACGCCAGGCAATGGCCGCGTGGGAAGCCGTGAGTGCACGGCCTGCCTGAAAAGCGCAGGCTCGGCCTCACGTGGCCGCATTCAAACAACGTGACAACGCCGGGCGAAGAGCTTTTCACGCCATAGGGCCATGCCTGGCCTTTTTGAGGGAACGAGCGTCTGACGGCTCAGGAAATAGCCCGCGTCAGGGAATTGAAATTCGGCATGCGCAGCGTCGCCCTTCGCTTTGGCGAGGAGTCCCTTCCGGCGCGCAAAGCGAAGGTCCGCGCAACGGCTGGATTTGCAAGCTATGGAGAGAAATCATGTTGGAAAATCCGCATGTAGCGCGGATATTTGAACATGAATTACCTATGAAAACAAAGCGTGTTGCAATGTCTGCACATAGAGCGGATAATTGGACATGATTCACGATAAACGGGCCGCGCTTTCCGCCTATACATCAAACTTGCTCTCCCAGGGGCGGGTGGTTTTTGATGGCCGAGAGGCGATCGAAGCGCTGGGCATCAATCGTGGCGCGTTCCTGGACTCAGCCGAGCGTTTGCAGCGTCGAAAACTACTCCTCAACCCGCGCCACGACTTCTATATCGTGGTCCCTCCACAATTCATGTCATTGGGCGCTCCGCCACCAACCTGGTACATTGACGCGCTGATGCGCCATGAGGGGAATTCCTATTATGTCGGTCTGCTTAAGGCTGCCGAACTGCACGGTGCCACGCATCAGGCCGTGATGGAGTTTCAAGTCGTGGCGGCCAAACGACTCCCCAAGATCAGGGCCGGTCGCAACCGCGTCGTCTTCTACTACCGAAAGGATATGGAGACCGTCGCCGCGGGCGTTGTCGACAAGAAAACCGAGACAGGTTCGATGAGAGTGTCGTCACCAGCTCTCACAGCGCTCGACATTCTGCGGTATTCTCGTGGCGCCGGCGGTCTTGATAACATCTTCACTGTCCTCAGGGATATCGCGCCGCAGATTGATTTCGAAAGCCTGACCAACCTGTCGCGCGTCACCGAACGGCCGGTCGTGCAGCGCCTCGGCTACCTTCTCGACAGGCTGGGTCACGGCCCACGCCTGGCGTCGATGCGTACCGCCTTGGAAGACCGCGGCAACCTGCCCTGGACGGAGCTGGACCGCAAAGAAGCCGGCGATCCCGACTTTTCTACTGAAGTGCTCGAGCGCGACCCGCGTTGGCGGGTCATCGTCCGCCGCTATCCGGAGGCCGATGAATGATACCAGCTCAGAATATTGTCGCGTGGGGCAATGTCGCGCCTTGGGCCGATCAACGTCAGATCGAACAGGATCTGATTATCAGCCGGGCGGTGGTCGCGATATTCACCGACCCCTTCTTGCGCGAAGCCTTGAGGTTTCGCGGCGGCACAGCCCTCAACAAACTGCACTTCCCGGCTCCGCTGCGCTACTCGGAAGACATTGATCTCGTGCGCACAGAGGCCGGGCCGATCGGCCCGGTCCTGGACGCCTTGCGTGTCGTCCTCGAGCCGTGGCTTGGACACGGTCAGTACGAGTCAAGTCCGGTCGCACCCAAGTTGAAATTCCGGATTGAGGCCGAGGACGGCGGCGGCGTCCCCATCCGCCTCAAGGTCGAAACCAACATCAGCGAGATCGAAGCGTATGATCCGCCGATCGACTTGCCGTTCGGCGTGACCAATCCATGGTTCACCGGGAATGCGTCCGTCCCGACATTCTCCCGTGAGGAAATGTTGGCCACCAAGCTGCGCGCGCTGCTGCAGCGGGAGAAGGGTCGCGATCTCTATGACCTGGCGCATGGCCTGGAGACGTTTGAGGGCCTGAATGCGGAGAAAGTGGCTGACTTTTTTGGCCGCTACGTCGCACTTTCGGGCCAGGTGATCACGCGGGCACAGGCTGAGCAACGGATGTTCGCGAAGCTTGCCCGGCCGCGCTTTCTGACCGACATGCAGCCATTGCTTCCGACACAGCAGGCCGAAGCGCTGACCGACCAAACGACCCTCCAGTCATTTACCAGCGTTTTTGCGGCATTCATCGAACGCTTGCCCGGTGACACGTGGTTACGCACCGCTGAAATGCGCAAGCGCTTCGGCGTGGTGTAGAGATATGAATTGGAACGATGACGTCGAGGGTGGCCTGGGATGAGCGACGGAACGAGAGAAGAGGAGCCGCCGACGCACTATCTTCGCCAGGACAATGATGGGTCCGGGACGCAGGTGTGGCGTATCCAAGACTCTGAGGCAGTGAGGCTGGGTGTTTCCAATCCCGAGCAGGGCGCGGGGACCTATATTAAAAGGGGCAAACGGGCCTCGATTTGGGCGGCATTTCGAGAAGACACTCCTTGGTTTACTCCTGGCGGACCCGAGTCCGGGCCGTTTCATCGCCTCGATCTCCCGCCAGCTCACTACTATCGTCGCATCGCCAGGCCGCTAAATGGCAGCTTCGCCCATCCTAAAAACCCCGACGCCGGCGAAGAGCGCGACACGATTGCCGTAGGTGCTGGTCAAGCGCGCGCTCTGACGCATCATCTCGATCGCATCTGCCAAACCGTCCATCCCCATACCGAAACGCTGGGTGTTTACGGTCACGAAATCCGCAACCTGCTGATCCTTGCAGCGACCGAGGTCGAAGCGCATTGGCGGGGGGTCCTGGTCGCGAACGGTAGGTCGGGCCAGAAACTCAACACGAACGACTATGTGCGGTTGCTACCGGTCATGCGCCTCGATCAGTATGCGGTCGGCTTTCGTCCCTATCCGTGGCTAACGCCTATTCGCCCCTTCGCCGGGTGGAATTCTCAAGATCCCACCAAGACTCTCCCCTGGTACGACGCTTATAACCGGGTCAAACACGATAGAGAAACACAATTCAGTGACGCGCGGCTCGAACACACGTTCAACGCCGTCGCCGCATGTGTGATTATGCTTGCAGCTCAATATACCCCGTCGATCGGCTTGGGTGGTCACTCGGATCTGAGCTCTTTTTTCCAGTTTGCCGAGACGCCGGAATGGACACCAGAACAAAGCTACGCGAGCATCTCACACGACCAAGATGGCCGCTGGGTGCCGGTTGATCACCCAGCGCTCGTACGCAAGTAATGAGACTGTATATCGGCAGCGGGGGAGGGGGCGGCGCGGGCAATCATGGACGACATCGATCAGGGTGGACGAGTCATCCTTGCGCATGTGAGTGTAGCTGCTGCTGAATGACGTCTGTGTGGACGTCGATGCGATAATATTTGAGCGTAGGCAAACGTACATCTTGCGCCAAACGCTTTCTCATTTATGAGGCATGATACATCTAGATGTATGAGGGTCTTATGGCAACCGGATACATGCTGTTGACAGGCGCAAGCCGCGGGATTGGCCACGCAACTGTAAAGCTCTTTCAGGAGAAAGGCTGGCGCATCCTCACAGTGTCGCGACAGCCATTTTCAGAGGAATGCGCCTGGCCGACAGCAAAGGAGAGTCACATACAGGCTGATCTTGCAGATCTCTCTCAGGTCGGCCCGCTAGTCGCAGCGGTTAGGGAGCGTCTTCCTGATGGGAAGCTTCACGCACTGGTCAACAATGCCGGCATTTCGCCCAAAGGCCCGGGCGGATCAAGGCTGGGTGTTCGCGGAACCGATGCTGAAACCTGGACGAAAGTGCTGAACGTCAATCTGATCTCGACGGCGCTGCTCGCGCGGGCACTCCTGCCGGAGCTTGAGGCGGCCAAGGGTCTCATTGTCAATGTGACCTCGATCGCGGGCTCGCGCGTTCATCCTTTTGCGGGCGTTGCGTATGCGGCGTCAAAAGCAGGCCTCGCTTCCTTGACCCGCGAACTCGCCCATGAGTTCGGCCCGCGTGGTGTGCGTGCAAACGCGATCGCTCCAGGCGAAATCGAAACCTCAATCCTGTCGCCGGGCACCAACGCATTGGTCGAGCAAGAAGTCCCGATGGCTCGGCTTGGAACGCCCCGCGAAGTGGCAGAAACAATATACTTTTTATGCAGTGACGCCTCCTCGTACATCAATGGCGCCGAAATCCACATCAACGGCGGACAGCATGTCTGATCTGCCGAGGGGAGGGGCGGTCGTGGAATGCGATCGGCGGGCACCGTAAACTTAACGCTGTGCGCAGATAGCCGTATTGGCGCGGAGCCGCCAAGCGAGCGGGAATTGGGTGGAGGCCGGATCACGGTCGATAACGTACGCCCTCGGCCGTCATACCCTCGACAGACGAAACATCCGTCACTCGATCCCCACTAGCGACCAGAAGCTCTCGCCTTCTTGGGAGCCGAGATACCGCTTTCCCGCTCAAGCTTTTTGCGAGCGAGTTTACGGACGCGCCTGATACCCTCGGCCTTCTCACGAGCACGTTTTTCGGACGGCTTTTCAAAACGCTCCCGAAGTCGCGCCTCCCGGAAAACGCCTTCGCGCTGCAACTTCTTTTTCAAAAAACGGAGCGCTTGCTCAACGTTGTTGTCACGTACCAGAACTTGCATTCTAATCTCCTAGGATCACTGACGCGCCTCATTAGATCCATGCGCATTGATGATCAAGGCTTGGAAGACCGTTTGCCTAGATTCTCTGTCTCTACTGTTTGATGGGCACGACCGCGAATGGGGCCAGGGGTAAGCTCTGCCAGCGGTTGATGGGTCAGAAGTTCATATCCTTTGAAGACCGATGAGCTTTCGGTGTCCATATTGTTCAAACTCCGATTTTTTGATGGTGCCATTTCCGTGGCGATCTGCTGATTTACAATCCATTGCCAATGGCTTCCTGAGGACCTATTGAAGATTGCGGATTCTCGCCTGCGCTGTCGCGACGATCCATTGCTTTGTTCTCAGTTCCGGATTTTCATGCCGCGTGACGTCGGTCACGACCGCGACGCTATCCGCCCCGTGAGCAAGGACGTCTTCGATCCGTTCGACATTCAACCCGCCGATGGCGACCAGAGGCAGGTCGCCGATGCGCGATTTCCATTCGCTCAGCCGCGTCAGTCCTTGCGGTGCCCATTTCATCTGCTTGAGAATCGTCGTGTAGACCGGGCCGAGTGCGATATAATCAGGCTTTGCTGCCAGTGCGGTTTCCAACTCACGTTCGTCGTGCGTTGAGAGGCCGAGTTTCAGGCCGCTCGCTCGGATCGCGTCGAGGTCCGCTGTCGCGAGGTCCTCCTGGCCGAGGTGTACGAAGCCGCAACCTTCCTCGATCGCAAGCCGCCAGTAGTCATTGACGATCAACTGACATTGATGTTTAGCGCAGACTGCTACTGCGCGACGGATCTCGGCGCATAGTTCAGTCTCCGGACGATCCTTGATGCGCAACTGCACCAGCTTGACGCCGAGGGGTACCAGCCGGGCAATCCACTCGGCGCTGTCGACGATCAGGTAGAACGTATCAAGCTTCATGTGAACACCGCCTTTCCGATCACCGGCGTGGAGGGGACGGCCATGTCGCGTGGCTCCAGCACGCCAGCGTCAAAGGCCTGCTTGCCGGCGGCGATTGCCGCGGCAAAGGCGGCTGCCATCGCGGCGGGATCTCCGGCGCCGGAAACGGCGGTGTTGAGCAGAACCGCATCGAAACCGAGCTCCATGACCGCAGTTGCGTGCGACGGCCGACCGATGCCGGCATCGACGATCAGCGACACGTCAGGGAAATGGGCCCGCATTGCTCTGAGCGCTGCCGGATTGAGCGGCCCGGCGGCACTGCCGATCGGTGCGCACCAAGGCATCAGCACCTTGCAGCCGGCCTCCAGCAGTCGTTCGGCCACAACCAGATCGTCGGTCGTGTACGGGAAGACTTCGAAACCTTCGCTGACGAGAATGCGAGCCGCCTCGACGAGACCGAAGACATCCGGCTGTAGCGTATCATGGTTGCCGATGACCTCGAGCTTGATCCAGTCGGTGGCGAACAGCTCGCGTGCCATCCTTGCGGTCAGCACCGCTTCCGCGACGCTGTGGCAACCTGCAGTGTTGGGTAGGATACGAACGCCGAGCGCGCGGACCATTTCGAAGAAGGTGCCCCCACTGCGGCCGCCAGACATCTCACGACGAAGTGAGACGGTGACGATTTCCGTCGCCGATTGCCTGACGGCCTCGGAGAGGACGGCAGGAGAGGGGTATCGGGCTGTGCCGAGCAACAGACGGGAGCTTATTTCGGCTCCATAAAGCGTCAGCATCCGTCAGCCTCCCTGCATCGGCGATAGGATTTCGATCCTGTCATTGTCGTTGAGCGAACGATCGAACCGGTCTTCGCGATGGACCAGCTCACCGTTGACGGCTGTGGCCAGCCAGTCACCCTCGTATTCCATCAGGACTAAAAGCTCCGACAGCGTCTCAGCCGCGACATCCAGAGCCTCGCCGTTAACGATCAATTTCATGGGGCGTTCCTTCCCGTGGTGTGTTGGTTGAAGACAAGTTCAGCGGCCTCGGCGGCCATGGCTGGCGCGAGCAGAAAGCCGTGGCGGAAGAGGCCGTTGAGCGAGATCACCTTTCCCTGACGGCTTGCGCGTGGAAGATTGTCTGGAAAGGCTGGGCGGATTCCGACACCCGTTTCGATTATGGTTGCATCGGCAAAGGCCGGAAATAGCGTGTATGCAGCGTTGAGGAGTTCCATCAGTGAACGGGCGACAATAGGCCCGTCGAATTCCGTCTCGATCATCGTCGCGCCGACCATGAACAGACCGTCTCCACGCGGGACGATGTAGACGGGGAAACGCGGATGGAGCAGGCGGACCGGCCGGGAGAGATCCACGTCGAAGCTTCTAAGGTAAAGCATTTCGCCGCGGACGCCGCGCAATTCCTTTACCTCGCCGATCTGCGCAGCACCCGTGCAATCGACGACACTGTCGAAGCTCTCCTCATGCGAGCTCTCGCCCACGAAGGTGACCCCCTGAACCGTCAGCTTGGTGCGCAGCAGACACAACACTCGCCGGGGATCGAGGTGGGCTTCGCGGCGAAAGAACAGCCCGTGCCGGAACCGCCCGGCAAGGGAGGGTTCCAGCGCCGCGATCGCCGGCTCTTCCAGCCATTCATAACCCGTCGTGCGGCAGGCAAAGCGTCGCAGTTCACCAAGATCGCGAGCAGAGGCGACCACGAGCGTTCCGTTTCGTCGCACCTCTCCCGGCACCATTGCCTCCCATTTGTCGGCGGCGGTCAGACCGCGCATGAGTACCGCGTCATCAGCACTCTCCCGCTCGCACCAGGGCGCCAACATTCCGCCCGCGAGCCACGAAGCAGCACGCAGGAAACCGTCATATGGATCCAGCACGGTGACCTCGGCATCTCGAGCGTGCAGTTCATGCGCCACCGTCAGGCCGGCAACGCCGGCCCCTTTGACAAGCACACGCATCTCATTCGCTCGTTTGCTGCAGGGTTTCTACCGGAATATAAAGGCCGCCGCCCTCGCGATAACGTGCTGCCATCGCATCCAGACCTTCCTTCTGTGCTTCGGCGCGGATATCGTGCGAGATGCGCATGGAGCAGAATTTCGGGCCGCACATGGAGCAGAAATGCGCGACCTTGTGCGCCTCCTTCGGCAGCGTCTCGTCGTGGAAGCTGCGGGCGGTTTCGGGGTCCAGCGAGAGGTTGAACTGATCCTCCCAGCGGAATTCGAAACGGGCGCGGGAGAGCGCGTCATCGCGCAGTTGTGCGGCCGGATGCCCCTTGGCGAGATCGGCGGCGTGGGCGGCGATCTTGTAGGTGATGACGCCGGTCTTGACGTCGTTGCGATCGGGAAGCCCGAGATGTTCCTTCGGCGTGACGTAGCAGAGCATAGCGGTGCCGAACCAGCCGATCATCGCAGCGCCGATGCCAGAGGTGATGTGGTCGTAGCCGGGTGCGATATCCGTCGTCAGCGGCCCGAGCGTGTAGAAGGGTGCCTCGCCGCAGACTTCGAGCTGCTTGTCCATGTTCTCCTTGATCTTGTGCATCGGCACATGGCCGGGGCCCTCGATCATCACCTGGCAGTCTTTCGCCCATGCGATCTTGGTCAGCTCTCCCAGTGTTTCCAGTTCGGCGAACTGCGCCACATCATTCGCGTCAGCGATCGAGCCGGGGCGCAGGCCATCGCCGAGCGAGAAGGAGACGTCATAGGCACGGCAGATGTCGCAGATATCCTCGAAATGCTCGTAGAGGAAGCTTTCGCGGTGATGATGGAGACACCACTTCGCCATGATCGAACCGCCGCGCGAGACAATGCCGGTCACGCGGTTGGCGGTGAGCGGGATGTAGTGAAGCCGCACGCCGGCATGGATGGTGAAATAGTCGACGCCCTGTTCGGCCTGTTCGATCAACGTGTCGCGATACACCTCCCAGGTCAGGTTCTCGGCAATGCCCTCGACCTTCTCCAGCGCCTGATAGAGCGGCACGGTACCGATCGGCACCGGCGAATTGCGGATGATCCATTCGCGGATGTTGTGGATGTTGCGGCCGGTGGAGAGATCCATGACGGTATCGGCGCCCCAGCGGGCCGCCCAGACCATCTTCTCAACCTCCTCCGCCATCGATGAGGTGACGGCGGAGTTGCCGATATTGGCGTTGATCTTCACCAGAAAATTGCGGCCGATGATCATCGGTTCGGCTTCCGGATGGTTGATGTTGGCGGGGATGATCGCCCGACCCGCCGCCACTTCCTGCCGGACGAATTCCGCCGTCACATGGTCGGGAATATGGGCGCCGAAGCTCTCGCCGCTGCGGACCATGGCTTCGGCCCTCGCTTTGCGGCCGAGATTTTCGCGGATGGCGATGAACTCCATTTCCGGCGTGATGATACCGGCGCGCGCATAGGCGAACTGGGTGACGGCCTTGCCGTCCTTTGCGCGCAGCGGCTGGCGTAGCGCGGGGAATTCAGGCGTCAGCCTTTCGCCGCTGGCAAAGCCGTTGTCTTCGGGACGGACATGGCGGCCCTTATAGGCCTCGACGTCGCCGCGGGCGAGAACCCAGTCACGTCGCAGTGACGGCAGCCCCTGTTCGATACGGATCTCGGCGCCCTCGATCGTATAGGGTCCGGACGAGTCGTAGACGACAACGGGCGGCTCGCCCGATGTCGGATGCAGGCTGATTTCGCGCATCGGCACGCAAATGTCGGGATGGATGTCCCCCCGAATGTAGATCTTCCTGGATGCCGGCAAGGGGCCGGTGGTGACGGTTGGGGCGGCGGCGATACTCATGGTTTGAGGCTCCAAGTTTTCGATTGGAGACCCAGTCCTCAGCCGGAATGATGGAAAGACGCCGGCACGGATTCCACGCGTGAATTCGAAACCTCTCGAGCGCTTGCACCGTCCCTACGCCAGTATGAACTGGATCAGGTTCAACGGGTCACTGCGCGCGATAGCAGTATCTCAGCCCCTTGCCGGGACCCCCCTGGTGAATGCCAAAAAGGGTAGAGGCTTGCCGAGGGGACTGTCAAGCGACAATCTGCGACGGCTTGGGGTCAGGTTACACTCAGGCTATCGTACTTGGTCGCCGCGATCAAACGAATCGACAAGTCAGTCGCCCGACCGGCACGCTTCCGCAAGGCAGGCGCTTTTGTCGCATGCAGTGGCTGTCGATTTTTATCCCGCGCAGTTCAGCAAGTATGCTGAGTACCGAAGCGCTATTGAGAAAGCAGGCGCGGAACTGGAAAGTCTAGTATTTTGTCCGTGTAGCTTTCGACCAAGGCGCTAAACGGCGTGCCGTCTCGAAGTTTCAGTACGGCACGATGTTCGAGCAGGAACGGCGGCAGGCTGAGGGAACTTGTTTCATGCGCTGTTAAGCCCTCCATGTCCCAGCCTTCGGATAGAGGGGACCAGAGCAACTTGGCAGACAGGTTTGTGCGAGTGAAATTAAGAGCCTGAACGGCTCTGCCAAACGCGATATCACTGGTCTTCAAAGCCTGATTCATCTCTGCAGTTAATTTTGCGGGTACATACCAATTGTCGGCTTCCGACAAGACGCGGTCGCCGCAGACCAGGCGGACGCGGCGATAAGCGATCAGCTCACCGGGTCCGACGGTCAGAAGTTCACGGATGTGCTCATCGGCCGGCTTGTCTTGCCCGCCCACACGCTGAGCTACAATCTTAGAACCTTCCGGTGCGAGCTTGTGCGCGGCGCACCAGCGATCAAGGGTCAACGTAGCACTGGCGTTACTCAGGAGATTGGCATT
This sequence comes from Rhizobium sp. MHM7A, assembly GCF_005862215.1. Lineage (NCBI taxonomy): Bacteria > Pseudomonadati > Pseudomonadota > Alphaproteobacteria > Hyphomicrobiales > Rhizobiaceae > Rhizobium > Rhizobium sp. MHM7A. The sequence continues at coordinate 3,313 of NZ_VCHT01000024.1, read as the reverse complement.
CAAGGTCTGAAGGACCGCAAGCGCTTCCACTCGAGATGTCGGCGAGTTCAGCCACTGAGACCCTATAGACGGTTCTTGCGCAATTGCGATCTGGGTGCCCAGGACGATGGCAGTCGCTGCAAGTGCGGCGATGCGAATGCGTTTCGAAGAACAAAATGACACGGAGAACGAATCCTTTCTGCAGTAAATTTGATGGGCGAACCCTGCGCGTCAAATTTCCTTGATTTTGGCAGGCGAGCGCGCGTTGCCAGCGTATTTGATGCCAGCAGCAAGATTTGAACTGCGCCTTGCGGGTACCGTTTAACGGTCGGGTTCCCGATAGACTTTCTTACCATCTTCCGATGTTCCTGCCGTGCTGGTTCACACCTGTTGAAGCCTGTGTGCCCGAGCCGTCCTTTGCTTGCGTCCCATCAAGGTCGTCCATGATGTCCTCCATCCGCGCGCCGACCTGTTGTAGGAGTTTGCAAGCGTTGGCGACTGAGCCGATGCTTCCATCCTGGAATATGGAAACTCGATAGACGTGGATTTCATAGGAGGAACGTGGCGCCCGGTCCACATTCTCCCAATTCACTTAACGGTTTAGCGCCTTTGTCGTCCTCTCGCTCGTTGCGGGATGTTCATACAGCTGGATCGGATAAAATAGGTAGCAACCGAAAGCAAAATCCAGGAGCAATTGTTCGAAAAAGGTCTTCTTCGTCGACGCAGAGCCCTCCTGCCGGTCGAGTGACAATTGTAGACCAGGCAGCGACACGCCGTCGATGGTTGCCAACCGCAGATGCGAGTAGCCAAGGCGCTTGTCTGATTTCTTTTGGTGATCCATGTCGTCGTGCTCCTTGTGCAAGCCTCCCGACGATGACGTCGCCGGCAAGATTCCAGCCATTCATGGGAAAAATCTTCCTGTTGCACTGTCGTAACTCATCATAACAGGACACTTTATGAAAACGACAAGCAACGCAATAGATGTGTCGGATATATTTCAAAGTATATCGTTTCCAATTTGGCAGATCTTACTCTCTATTGCGAGAAACCCGTCAGTTGTGGAATATATTATTGTATATAATTCTATATATATCGCATTTCGTGTCTTTGGCGGACGCGTGAAATGGCAACTCTCTAACGGCTACGCAAACGCTCGCTGGTCGAAACGGCAATCGGGCGATAAAAGTCCATCATCGGGCGGCGTCTGCGGGCGAGGTCGCGGCCTGGTCAGCAGACCGAAGGCGTCATCGGCTGCGCCGTTCTCAATCGCATGCTTGACTGCGCACGCCCGAAATTCGTCCGCCGCAAGGCACCCTCGGCATGATCAGCCGTTTCAAAGATCCCCATCCGTTCAATTCCAGATCTGTGCACTAACGCCCGCGGTCGTCGCCGATCGCATTTGTAGAGTTTGCTGTCTCAATGCATCACTTCTTCTCGGAGCTTAACGCGCCCGCAGAGAGGAACGCGCGGAAGTCGACCGTCGATTCAAGGAGTCGGACGCTGACGCTGACAGGGTCCCCATGGCAGGGGTACGGCCGTCAGCATTCGGTTGAGAATTCGGGCCATGATCGTTTTTACCCTCGTGTATTTGCACAATCTATGGTCAGCGATTGGACATGGTCATGAAATAAAATTGCATCGACAAGTGCAGATGACATGTCGTCGCCAACGACCTCTCCGGAGAGGTCTGCGCCGGAGCCAGGAGGTCTGCGAGGGCGAGTGTAGCGTTGCCGCCTCGACCGGCCCAGTTCAGCGACTGCCCGGTCCATTGCGGCGGCGCCGCTCTTGTTAATCTCTCCTGCCATCGGGTTCGATATTCCTGAAAAAATCCGGGGACTGATAGGGTTCTCTCATTCACGACGACGATTCTTTCAAGAATGAGAGACTTCACAAACAACGATGAATGGACCTCAAAGTGAAATAGATAGAAGCTTATCAAAACTGCGTCACGTTGCCTCGCGATCACGCGAGAGCTGACGAAGAGATTGGACAATATGGCATGTGTCGGCTTTGCATCATTGTGGTGCCATCTGTGAAAGACGCTCGACATTGGCGCTGTTGAAGACTGCGCACTTAAGTCATCAAATCAGGCACCAAAAAATTTGGGGTTCGCGCGAGTCAACGTAGCGGCGAAGGAGAGGGCTAGTCGTCAGCATCGAGATGGTCTTGATATCTTATGGAGATGTTCGGCCTTTTTCTGGCGGCCCTGGTAATTGTTTTCGGCCAGCGTGCTGAAAACCCGGCGTGAGGAGGGTGCAGCCGGGCACCGCTTTGTGGAGGAAGTGAAAATGAAAAAGTTTACCCTGGGCACCGCGATGGTGCTCGCCCTGTCGACGGCCGCTCACGCGGAAACGGTCGGCGTCTCGATGGCGAAATTCGACGACAATTTCCTGACCGTTCTGCGCAACGGCATGACCGATTATGCAAAGACACTGAGCGGCGTGACGCTGCAGGTCGAAGACGCACAGAACGACGTTTCCAAGCAGCAGAGCCAGATCCAGAATTTCATCGCCTCCAAGGTCGATGCGATCATCGTCAACCCTGTCGATACCGATGCGACCACGGCAATGTCGAAGCTCGCAGCCGATGCCGGCATTCCGCTTGTCTATGTCAACCGCGAGCCGGTCAACGTCGACACGCTGCCGGACAATCAGGCCTTCGTCGCTTCCAACGAACAGGAATCCGGCACGCTGGAAACCAAGGAAATTTGCCGCATTCTCGGCGGCAAGGGCAAGGCCGTCGTCATCATGGGCGAGCTTTCCAACCAGGCTGCGCGCATGCGGACCCAGGACGTCCATGACGTCATCAAGACCGATGAGTGCAAAGGCATCGAGATCGTCGAAGAGCAAACGGCGAACTGGGACCGCACCCAGGGCGCCGACCTGATGACCAACTGGCTCTCCAGCGGCATCGAATTCGACGCCGTGATCTCCAACAACGACGAAATGGCGATCGGCGCCATCCAGGCGCTGAAGGCGGCCGGCAAGGATATGAGCAAGGTCGTCGTCGGCGGTGTCGACGCCACGCAGGACGCGCTTGCCGCCATGCAGGCGGGCGATCTCGACGTCACGGTGTTCCAGGATGCCGCCGGCCAGGGCAAGGGCTCGCTCGATGCAGCGCTCAAGCTCGCCAAGGGCGAAAAGATCGAGAAGAAGGTCTACATTCCCTTCCAGCTCGTCACGCCTGCCAACGTCAAGGACTTCGTCACCAAGAACTGAGGCGAACGCCACACAGGATGCGGGCTTTGCCCGCATCCTCAGACTGCTGACAAACCCGTCGATTTTTTCGGCGGGTTTTGCTTTTTTGGCGATTGGATTCTTTGCCGGTCGTGTTG